>JBJMWN010000052.1:0-9126 GCA_045810085.1 Povalibacter sp.
GGCGCACCTTCGTTCTCCGAAGCAGTTCGCTACGGCGCTGAAATTTTCCATACGCTGAAGAAAGTGCTGCATGAGCGCAAGCTCGCCACGTCGGTTGGCGATGAAGGTGGCTTTGCTCCGGATCTGCCCTCGAATGAGGCCGCACTCGAAACGATTCTCGAAGCAGTCGAGCGCGCTGGCTACAAGGCTGGCAAACAGGTGTTCCTCGGATTGGATGTGGCCAGCTCGGAGTTTTATTCCGACGGCGTCTACAACCTGGAATCCGAAGGTCGCAAGTTCACCTCGGCGCAGTTTGTCGACTATCTCGCCGGACTCGCAGGCCGATATCCGATCTGCACGATCGAAGATGGCATGGCGGAGCAGGATTGGGACGGTTGGTCGTTGCTGACTCAGCGTCTGGGGAAGAAGGTGCAGCTTGTTGGCGACGATCTGTTCGTGACGAACACCAAGATCCTGCGCGAAGGCATCGATAAGAAAATCGCCAATTCGATTCTGATCAAAGTGAATCAGATCGGCACGCTGACAGAGACTCTGGCCGCGATCGACATGGCGTACGACTCAGGCTACTCGGCTGTGGTGTCGCATCGCTCGGGTGAAACGGAGGATTCGACGATCGCCGATATCGCGGTCGCCACTCGCGCTACTCAGATCAAGACGGGCTCGATGTCTCGTTCGGACCGCGTTGCCAAGTACAACCAGCTGTTGCGCATCGAAGCCGAACTCGGATCGGAAGCTCGGTATGCAGGAGTGGAAGCGTTTCCGGTGCCTTTGCCCGGCAACTCGTGCTAGAAAGCGCGCATGAAGTTTCTCGCTGCCGCGTTGGTCGCTCTGTTGCTGGTGCTCCAGTACCGGGTATGGCTGGGCGACGGCGGCATGCGAGAGGTCGCGCGCTTACGTAACGAGATCTCTCAGCAACAACTCGAGAACGATCACCTGCGCGAGCGTAATCGGACGCTCGCGGCGGAAGTGGTGGATCTGAAAAAGGGCACGACCGCTATCGAGGAGCGTGCCCGGACCGACCTCGGCATGGTCGGTCAGCGCGAGACGTTCTATCAGGTAGTCACTCCGCACGACGGTGCCACCGCATCTGCATCACCCGAGGGTGATGTCCAGGAACCGCGTGTAGCACAGGCCCGCAAGCAGCGCTGATCGACAGCTCATGCGCTCCAGCGCTGGGCGACTTTCCCGTAGCATCAGTCCGAATCCCATCGTTCCGGCGAGCTTCCGCGGCTCATGACTCATTCAGCTTCCTCATTCAAGTTCTGGGCAGTCGTGCCTGCGGCGGGCCGCGGCACTCGCATGCGTGCAGACGGACCGCCGAAACAGTATTTGCGGCTGGGTGCGAAGACAGTTCTTGAGTGGTCGGTCCAGGCGCTTCTTGATCGCACCGACTGCGCGGGTGTGGTTGTTGCGCTCTCGCAAGGCGATGCCGACTGGGCGCACCTCGATCTGGCACGCGACCCCAGAGTCACAACCACCCTGGGCGGTGCGCAGCGGAATGAGTCGGTCGGTGCTGGTCTCGAGGCGCTGAAGTCGCACGCCAGTGATCGCGATTGGGTGCTGGTGCACGACGCTGCACGGCCGTGTCTCTCTGCTGGAGAGTTGCAGGATCTTATCGACACACTTCGTGACGATGAGGTGGGCGGTCTTCTGGCAGCGCCGCTGGTGGATACGCTGAAGCGAGCAGATGCAGACGGGCGAGTGGCACAGACAGTCAACCGAGACGGTTTGTGGCGAGCGCTCACCCCCCAGATGTTTCGGTACGGTCTATTGCGACGCGCGCTTCGTCATTCGGCACAAAGCCAAGTCACTGTCACCGATGAAGCACAGGCAATCGAGTTGCTAGGCTTCAAGCCCCGGCTGGTGCCGGGGAAGGCCGAGAACATTAAAATCACTCTGGCCGAAGATCTCGTGCGAGCGGAACGCATTCTCGCGGCCCGATATTTTGGGAATGAAACACTATGACGGGATTGCGAATCGGTCAGGGCTATGACGTTCACGCATTCGAGGCAGGGGAGTTCGTGACTTTGGGTGGAGTGCGAATTCCGCACTCCGAAGGCATTCGGGCGCATTCGGATGGAGACGTGGTGTTGCATGCACTGTGCGATGCGTTGCTTGGCGCTGTCGCTCTTGGCGACATTGGCATGCACTTCCCGGACACCGATCCGCAATGGCGCGGCGCGGACAGTCGCCAATTCGTCCGTCACGTGAAATCGTTGCTGGACCGCGAAGGTTATGCAGTCGTAAACGTTGATGTGACTGTGTTGGCTGAAGCACCGAAGCTCGGCAAGCATCGCGAAACCATTCGAGCGAACATCGCCACCGATCTGGCGGTCGATGTGGGTTGCGTGAACGTCAAAGCGACGACCAGCGAAGGGCTCGGGTTCATCGGCACGCGCCAGGGCATCGCTTGCCATGCGATCGCTCTGCTCGAACGCGTGGGCCAGTGATGAACGTGCTCGAGTTGCCTTATGCGTATGGAGAGCCACCCGTACATGGTCGGGTCAAAGTAGCGCCTGAAGATTTCGTCGTGCGCGAATGGCTTGGCTTCGAGCCAGACAACGAAGGCGATCATTGGCTGCTGAAGGTTCGCAAGCGAGGTGCGAATACTCAGTGGGTCGCGCGACAGATTGCTAAACACGCTCGCATTCATCCGCGTGATGTGGGCTTCGCGGGATTGAAAGACAGGCACGCGATCACTGAACAGTCCTTTTCTGTACCGGTGAGAACTGCCGTAAGCGATTGGATGGGCGTGGCCGGCGAAGGCTACGAAGTGATTCAGGCTGACCGTCATCGTCGCAAGCTCAAGCGCGGTGCGTTGCGCGGTAACGATTTCGAGATTGTGGTCCGCGATGCTGAGTTCGACCTCGCTCGCCTGCGTGAGAGGGCGTCTTTGATCGAAGCTCGCGGTGTCCCGAACTATTTCGGACCGCAGCGATTCGGTCGAGATGGAGGCAATCTCAAACGCGCACGCCTGTGGTTTTCAGGTGAGCTTGAGCTGACCGAACGATGGGAACGCGGCTTCGCGCTTTCGGCAGCGCGCTCTTCCTTGTTCAACGATGTGCTCGCTCGTCGCGTGATCGATTCCACCTGGGACCGTTTGCTCGATGGCGATGTGGCGAATCTGGAAGGCACGAACAGTATTTTCGCCGTCGATCAGGTCACTCCGGAACTGAACGAACGCTGCGAGCGATTGGATGTCCATCCAACCGGACCGTTGTGGGGCAAAGGGACGCTTGGAACAGCCGGGCTCGTCGCGACGCTAGAGCAGGAAACCATTCAGAAGGACGGATTGCTTGCGGCAGGTCTGGAGCGCGCGGGCCTGGAGCAGGAACGTCGCGCGCTACGGCTGAAGGTGAGTCAGTTTGAATTGAACGCCGAATCGGATCACGTTCGCCTGAAGTTTCGTCTGGGCCGAGGTGCGTTCGCGACCTCTGTACTGCACGAGCTGATCGCCGGCATGTTTGGTCAGGGCATTGAGGAAGGCGAGGACGACTGAAGCGGCGCTGCGTGCTGATCAGATTCGCTTCAGCAGGACGTAGACAGCGCCACTGCCGCCATCGACACCGCGAGCCGACGCGAATGCCAGAACGACATCCGTGTGTTGCAGCCACTGATTCACGATGTTCTTGAGAACCGGCCCACGCGGTCCGGAGCGTTTGCCTTTTCCATGAATGATGCGAACGCAGCTCATGTGCCGTTGCGACGCATCTGCAATGAAGTCTCTCAGTGCCGATTTGGCTTGCGCACCATTCAATCCATGAAGGTCGATCTCGGCATCCACGGCAAAGTGGCCGCGGCGTAGTTTGACCAGCACATCCTCGGGCACGTGCGGTCGACGAAATAAGAGTTCATCGCCGGTGAGCAGCATGGACTCGTCCGCAGGCGGCAGCAGACTTTCCCTGAGAACTTCGCGTTGATCCAGCCGCGTAAAGCGGGCTTGCGGCTGCGGCTTCGGTGTTTCCGGCAGCGTCTTTCCGGGTTGCAGCGGTTTGACTTCGCGCATGGCATCGCGAAACAGCTGCTTGTCATCATCGGATGCAGTCATGGCAATGATGGGTTGCGACGTTTCAAGTATAGTTTGCCGCCACGCGACGGTCGGGACACGAGTATTTGCTGCGTGCCTCAGCGTGCAAATGAAGCCTGAAGTTTGAAATACAAGTCAGCCGCGGCTTCGCGCGGGTCGCAGGCGAGCGGACGAATGCGGACGACGGCTGACTGGCAAATGGACCGGCGTCGATAGAGCGGCGTAAGCGGATGCGTAAGTGAAGATTCTGATCAGTAACGATGATGGCTATCGCTCCGAAGGCATTCGTGCCTTGACTGACGCTCTCGCATCGCTGGCCGAAGTGACCGTCGTGGCCCCCGACCGCAATCGAAGCGGTGCAAGTAATTCCCTGACGCTGGATATGCCTTTGCGTGTTTTCGAAGTCGACAAGGATCGCTACTTCGTCGCTAACGGCACGCCCACGGATTGTGTGCATCTCGCCATCTCCGGCTTGTTCGAGTACGACCACGACATGGTGGTGTCCGGCATCAACGATGGCGCCAATCTGGGTGACGACGTGCTTTACTCCGGCACAGTGGCGGCGGCCATCGAAGGACGCTTTCTCGGGTTGCCCGCGATCGCTGTATCGCTCGTGATCGAACCGAATTCGGGCCAGCACTTTGCAACCGCTGCACGTGTTGCTTCCGAACTCGTCATGCGCATCCAGCGCTCACCCTTGCATCAGGCCACGATCCTGAATGTGAACGTTCCAGACTTGCCGTACGAAGACCTCAAAGGCTATCGCGCCACTCGCCTGGGGTTCCGTCATCGCTCCGAACCTATCGTGCGCTCCGAAGATCCTCGCGGTCGGCCGGTGTACTGGGTCGGTCCCGCTGGCATGAGTCAGGACGCAGGCGAGGGCACGGATTTTCATGCCGTCGCGAACGGCTCCGTTTCAGTCACTCCATTGCAGATCGATCTCACGCGCCACGGCATGCTCGAAGACATCGGCAACTGGCTGAGTGGAAGGGAAGCATGAAGCCACCCGGTAACGGCGCACCGCCTTCGAGTCCGAATCGCTACGGTATCGGCATGACATCTGCTCGCACGCGCGAGCGTCTCATCCAACGTCTGCGCGATCAGGGCATCACGAACCCGGAAGTACTCGAGCAAATCCGCAATGTGCCGCGGCATCTGTTCGTCGACGAAGCATTGGCGACACGTGCGTATGAAGACACGGCATTGCCGATCGGGTTGGGGCAGACGATTTCGCAGCCGTACATCGTTGCTCGCATGACCGAAGCGCTGATCGAAGGCACTGCTCCTCGCAAAGTGCTCGAGATCGGTACCGGCTGCGGCTATCAGACCGCTGTGTTGTCGCCGTTCGTGAAATTCCTGTACAGCATCGAGCGCATCAGTGCGCTGCTGGAACGTGCTCGTGCGCAATTCAAGGAACTGAACATCCGCAATGTTCATTTGCGTCATGGCGACGGCTTTCAGGGCTGGGTCGCGCATGCTCCTTACGATGGAATTCTCATGGCTGCAGCGCCACTCGCTATTCCGCCTGTCCTGTTCACCCAACTCGGTCCTGGCGGCCGATTGATCGCGCCCGTCGGTCCCGAAGGGCGACAGCACCTCGTGCGCATCACCCGACGCGGCGATGAATTTCATACCGAGACGTTGGGTCTCGTCAGCTTCGTTCCGTTGTTGAAGGGTCTGGGGTGATGAGTCGTCGGTGATGGCACGCGTCCGCCGCTGCCCATCGATTCAGGCCCGGTATGGATGCAGATGGCCGCTCATCGTGGTGCTCACACTGATGCTCGCAGGCTGCGCCTCGAGTCCTTCAAGCTCGGGTACCTACATCGTCAGACGCGGCGACACGCTTTACTCCATCGCCGCCAAGCATCATGCGAATCTCAAAGAGCTTGCCCGGTGGAATGGCATCGGCCGTGATTACGTCATATACCCCGGCCAGATTCTCAAGCTGAATAGATCTGCAAAAGCGCATTCGGGTCCTGCACAGAGCACACCTTCTGCGACTCCGCCGCGATCAGCCGCTGTAGTGATCCCTTCAGGTCCTGCGATCAGTTGGCAGTGGCCAGTCGAGCAGGGCACAGCCACGCTCACTACGCGCCCCAATGGTGGGCAAGGACTCACGATCGCAGGAAGCGCAGGTCAGGATATTCGTGCGGCGAGCAGCGGTCGGGTCGTTTACACGGGCAAAGGTCTGCTCGGTTACGGCCAGCTTGTGATCATTAAGCACAACGAAACGTATCTCACTGCATATGGCCACACGCAGGCGGTGACAGTGCGAGAAGGCGATCTGGTCAGCGCCGGTCAGCGCATCGCGACGATGGGAAATGGTCCGCAAGGCACGCCGATGTTGTATTTCGAGATCCGCATCAACGGTACGCCGAGCAATCCGTTGTCGTTGCTGCCGCAACGGCGCTAGACACGTCAACTGAGTCTAAGCAGCGATGCGTCTGCTTCAGTGGATTGCTCAGCGATACGAAAGCCAGGTGCGAGCAAGAAATACACTGGTTTTTGGCTGTATTTCTGATTGTTGGACAAACACGTGAGTCGGCATGCTTGTTGAATCGCGACACGCGTCACGTTCTCGAATGTCTGGCTCGATCATTGCACTTGCAACGATCTGCTCAACACTGCAAGTCAGTAGTTGCACTTCATGTGGCCGTATGTCTAACATCCGCACCCAGCGTCGCCGGTCACAGACAAGGTGATGGGTAGAAGGCGCGGGGGCGGAGGGGGATTCGAGGAAACAGCGCGAAGAAGAAAAAAACCAAAAGAAAAAGAATACTTCGTCAAGTGAATGTTCCTCGTGAACACGCAGCGACGAGTTGGTCGAACGAACTTCAGTCCCTCGCGTCTTCTACCGATCATCTTGATCGGTAGAAGACCGAAAACCAGACTACCGATCACTTGGTCGGTAGAAGACCGAACAAAGGCCGACGAAAACAAAAAGAGAATTCCGACAACGATCGGGATCTCGATCGAGAAGACCCACATAACGGGCGCTCGAAGCGATCAATAAGCTTCCCGGGTTTCATCGGTGAAGCATCCAAGAACAAAAAATCGAGTGGGGATGGCGGAGGTCAGCGCACTGGGAGCGCTGACACTCTCCTTGAGAGCTAGTCGTTGACGAACAGCGCTGCTACGGCGCGTCGATCTTCACTGACCAATACGTTGTACGTGCGGCATGCGGCCCCGGTGTCCATCACTTCGCAGCCGATACCACGGCTCAAGATCTGTGCGAGCAGCGAGTGCTCTGGAAACTTCTGGCGAGTGCCAGAACCCAGCACTACGATTTCTGGATCGAGCTCAAAAATCGGTTGCAGATCTTCGATGCGTAATTCAGTCACGCGCTGCGGGCGCCAATCAGTGACCAAGCGATCGGCGCTGAGCAGAAAGCTTTGACGAATCACTTCTTCACCTACACGGATTTCGCCTGGTGCATAAGCGCGCACCACGTTGATTGCGGCGCGACTGTTGTCGGTGAGTTTCATTCCATTACGATACCGTACCTTTATTCGTCGCGGTGCCGATGTCGCACTCCTGCTGGTTGACTTTGGTTGCCTTCGGTCTGGATTTGTCCGGATCCACCGGCGCTGCGCCGGGCGAACCAGGATCGCTTGCCAGAATCGCCGGACGCGGGAAGCTGCGCTTGTCTTGGGATCAGCGGAACGTTAGCACCGCATTGCGACCCTGGCAGCGCGGGCTCCTTCAGATGAGTGGACTGTCGAACGCCTCCATCGCGAGTGCGCCGACGAGCGCGCTGGGTGATGACCTTCCCGCTGCCGAAGGTTTCTGGATGCATGCTGAACCTGTGCATCTGGTTGCGGGAATGGATCGATTGACCTTCGTGCCGCTGCAGAGTCATGCGCCCTTGAGTAGTGATGAACGCAGCGCGATCGGGCAAACACTCGCAGCGCAGTTTCCTCATCAGGGTCTGACCTGGCACTCCACCGCGACACACTGGTTCATCCGCTCTGATCGGTTGTTGGATGCAACCACTTCAACGCCCGATGCTGCTGGAGCTCACGAGCTCAGAGATGTTCTTCCTCAAGGCAAGGAGGGGCCGTATCTGCGCAAACTCATGACTGAGTTGCAGATGGCATTGCACGATCATCCGGTCAACGCAGCTCGTGAACGTCGTGGCGAGCCTACAGTGAATGCAATCTGGTTGTGGGGTGCGGGCTCAATCGATTCGATTGCTTTCGGCGAGAAATTGAACGAGCTCTCGCGTGCATGGGCAGACGATTCATTTACTCGCGGTCTGTACCGCCTGGCTGCTAAAGAAGCTCCGCAGCCGCTCACCGATGCGGCGGAATGGATTCGAACGGCGTGCGTTGAAACTCGGGCAGTCGCTGTCGTGAGCGTTCAGAATGCCGCCATGCTTGAATCTGAGTGGATCGATCCTTTGATGAATGCCTTAAGTGATCGGCAGATCGACGCTCTCGATCTGGTGATCGACGAATGGCATCTGAACGTCGATCGCGGAGGTCTGCGCCGATTCTGGCGACGGCCTTTGCCGATTGAGCAGTGGAGATCCCAGTCTTGATCGCCGCGGCTATACGTCGGCGAGCTGCCGCTTCTCACGAACTGCCCACCACCCTTCATCCGCTCCTGCGTCGACTCTATGCGGCTCGCGGAGTACGCGGCAGTCATGAGTTGGAACTCGGCCTCGATCAGCTGATTCCGGTGCGCCAACTCGGCGGCATCGATGCTGCCGTCGAACTCCTGTGTCGTCATCGGTTGCTCGGCAGTCGCATCGTCGTCGTGGGTGACTTCGATGCGGATGGAGCGACTTCGACCGCTCTCGTCGTACGTCACCTGCGCCGCGTTGGCTTCGAACATGTCGACTTCCTGGTTCCGAACCGATTCGAATACGGTTATGGCTTGACGCCTGAAATCGTTCGGCTCGCGGCGCGACAGCAACCCGCGTTGATCATCACCGTAGACAATGGAATCTCGAGTCACGCAGGTGTTCTCGAAGCGCAGTCGCTTGGGATCGAAACGCTCGTCACCGATCATCACTTGCCTGCGCCCACACTGCCTGCAGCAGCGGCAATCGTGAATCCGAATGCGCCAGGCGAAGCGTTTCCGAGCAAGGCGCTTGC
>JBJMWN010000053.1:0-2881 GCA_045810085.1 Povalibacter sp.
CACTAACGTCGAAGCGACGTACGGATCGTTTGGCCGCACGATCGCAAAGATCGAATCCGGTGGAGAGCTCGCCAACGGCCTGAGCTATTACGGCAATGCACGCTATCTCGATGAGGAAGGCTGGAGGGATTACTCGCCTTCGCAAGCAGTGCACCTGTTCGGCGACGTCGGCTGGCGCAATGAAGACAGCTCATTGAATCTCAATCTGACGCGCGTCGAAACCGATTTGATTGGCAACGGACCTGCACCGTTTGCATTGCTCGAAGAGGATCGCGATGCGGTCTACACACATCCGGATATCACGCGCAATTCGCTCACGTTTCTTACTTTGGCCGGTAATCACCGA
The DNA here is from genome assembly GCA_045810085.1 of Povalibacter sp. Lineage (GTDB taxonomy): Bacteria > Pseudomonadota > Gammaproteobacteria > Steroidobacterales > Steroidobacteraceae > Steroidobacter. The sequence goes on from JBJMWN010000053.1 coordinate 347, forward strand.
TTCAGCTCTCAGCTCGAGCTCCAGAGTGTTGCTTACGCACGGCGCAGCAACATCGATTCGCTGAATGGCGATGAATCACCGTTCGCAGCATGTGAATCCGACCCGACGTGGGTGTGCGATGAAGACGGTGACATCGCGCACGATCTGCAGGGCAATCGCATTCCGTTCGAAGAGGCTGTCGATGGCGCAGCGCTGAATCGCGGACGCACCGAGCAGGATAGTTATGGACTTTCGGCGCAGCTCGGTATTCCGACATCGTTGGGCAATCACGAGAATCGCCTGATTGTGGGTGCTTCCTATGATCGCAGCCTCGTGCGATTTGGTTCGACGACGGAGCTCGCAAGCTTCGATGACACTCGCGGTGCGATCGGCAGCGGCACTCTGGTCGAAGATCCGAGAGTAGATCTTCAGACACATCTCGAAAATTCGAGCGTCTTTCTGACTGACACTTTCGGACTCACACCGCAACTCGATGTCACGCTTTCAGGTCGCTTCAACGACACGCACATTCGTCTGGAGGATGAGATCGGTACTGCGCTGAATGGCGATCATCAGTTCAGTCGCTTCAATGCCGCGGCAGGAATGACGTACCGGCCCATTCCACTGCTCACTCTCTACGCGAGCTACAGCGAATCGAACCGTGCTCCCTCTCCTGTCGAGCTGACATGTGCAGATGAGAACGATCCGTGCGCATTGCCCAATGCGTTCTTGTCCGATCCGCCACTGGAGCAAGTGATCGCACGCACGACAGAAGCGGGAGCACGGGGCTCATGGCGCAACCTGCGTTGGCATGCTGGCCTGTTTCGCACAGAGAACGAGAACGACATTCTTTTCATCAGCGCGGGTGCGCTCACCAATCACGGCTTCTTTGAAAATGTCGGCGACACTCGTCGGCAAGGCATGGAACTGAATCTGAGTGGAAAGACAGGCCGACTCGATTGGTTCGCGAGTTACACCGAGCTGCAAGCCGAATTTCGGGAGTCGTTCCCAGTCTTCAGCCCGAACAATCCCGAGTCCGTCGATGGCGAGATCCAGGTTTTCAAGGGCGCGCGAATCCCCGGAATTCCAGAACGGATGTTAAAAGCAGGTGGCAGTCTGCTGCTCACACCGACGCTGAGTGTGGATCTGGACGTTGCTTATCAGTCGAATCAATTCTTCCGCGGCGATGAAGCCAATCTCACTCCACCTCTCCCGGGTTACACCGTGGTGAATGCAGCACTACGGTGGATCGCGACCGACAATCTCACTTTCTTCGCGCAGCTGGACAATCTGCTGGATGAGAAATACGAAACGTTCGGGCTGTATGGCGCTGCGAGCGATCTGCTCGGCCCAAGTGCAGCGGACGATCCTCGCTTTGTATCACCCGCTTCGCCGCGGGGTGTCTGGATCGGATTGAGGCTGAGCTTGTAGAACAAGCCCTCGCCGATCGCGGGTCTGGGCGGAGCGGCACGCCGACGATGCGACGTGCCGTTCGCAGAGCACTGAATCAGCCGCCCTTCTGCCAATACTTGTTCGCATCCTGCTGCCAGCTCTTGCCGGACGGACTGCGCCACTCGCCGTTTTTCACTTTCGGGGCGCTGTTCAAACGCGCCTGGTCCATCACAACTTTGTCGCCGCTCTTCATCGAACTCGCAACTGAATACGGCACGGCCGCCGATCCAGTTTCGCTCGCGATAACGACATACGAAGGTTGCGACACGGAATCGAACACCACATCGACGACCTTGCCGATCGCTGTGCCACTCGGATTGACGACCGAAGCACCGACCATCTCATTGCGTTCAGCCGTCGATCCACCTGCAGTGGTAGGGGTTTTTCCCGGCGGGGTGCGATCGGCTGCCGTGCCCTCCGCAGGATTCGTCGAAGGTCGCGGATCAACCGGCAGAGCAGACTGATCCATGTCAGATGGATTCTGATGACTCGTCGACGGATCACCCGGAGGCGTTCGATCCGCCGCCGTTCCTTCTGTCTCGCTCGTGGCGGGCCGAGGATCCGGTACTTGTTGCTGCGACTGCGCGGCGGCAGCACTCAATAAAATCAAAGCCGCGACGTATCGGGATGTGTGCAACGCGTTCATGGGTACTCCCAGCTTGGTTTACCTATGAGCACAAGTCGCGAGCTATAAGCGTCGTTCCTGCGCTAAGCAGCCTCTTGCATCGCTTCGCTCAACCTGCCCGGCGCGTTGCTTCGGACTTCGATTGCAACGAGATGCCATGCATTCCGGCTTTGTTTTTCACGGCGGAAACCGTGCGATGCAGCTGTCGGGCAATTTCCGCGAGCGATATGCCTTGAGCTGCAAGATGTCTGAGCAGCTGCACATCTTCGATCGTCCAGGCAGATGTGGACGCGTTGCTTCGACGCAATCGGTGCAAATCGAAATCAGACGTTGCCATCATCGATCACGCACGCAGATCCGCCTTCAGATAGGTGTCGAGTACATGCTTGATGTCTTCGACGCTTGCCTTGATACGCCGCGGTGGAGCTGCGCCTGGTACCGGCGGTGCCGCACGCAACGTCGTGCCCGCCGGAAACACG
>JBJMWN010000054.1:0-29523 GCA_045810085.1 Povalibacter sp.
TACCCAGGTGATCGATAGCAACAGCAGGATGCGCCTGAGCAGCGCGAGACTGAGACCAAACGTGCGGCCGCGTGCATGCTGATCTTTCGGCAGACGGCTCACCAGAATGGAAAGGAAAATAATGTTGTCGATGCCCAGGACGATTTCCAGGGCAGTTAGCGTGACGAAGGCCAGCCACACCTGCGGATCAGACAACATCTCCATTCAACTGCTCCGATTGCAAGGCCAGAATTCAAGAGTAATCACAAAGAACACGCAGAGCACAGAAAGTTCAACGGTCGTGCCGCTCCTGCAGCGGTCAGTTCGCGTGCCTTTCATGCCGCGAGACCCACAGCGAAGCGATCACGCCAATGAACAGAAACGCGACGATGACAGCAAGAGAAATTCCGTGCGGGATTTCGAAATGCTGGTGCAGCATCATCTTCACGCCAACGAATGCCAGGATGAAGATGAGGCTGTATTTGATGTAGCGAAACATCACCATGAGACCAGCGATCGCGAAATACAACGCGCGCAGTCCGAGGATCGCAAAGGCGTTGGACGTGAATACGATGAATGGATCCTGAGTCACAGCAAAAATGGCCGGGATCGAATCGACAGCAAACACGACGTCCGCGAAATCCACCAGCAACAAAGTTACGAATAAAGGTGTGGCCGCCCTCGCGCCATTCACATGCGTGAAGAATCTCTCGCCGTCCAGGCGATCCGTCAGCGGATATACGCGCCGCGCGATGCGTACGAGCACGCTGGTCGCTGGATCGAACTCTTCATCGCTCTTCAGCATGCGTGCAGCCGAGAACAACAGCACCGCGCCGAACACGTAGAACATCCAATCGAATCTGTGAATGAGAGCGGCGCCTGCTGCGATCATCACACCGCGCAGGACGATCGCGCCAACGATGCCCCAGAACAGCACGCGATATTGAAACTGAGACGGGATCTTCATGAAGTTGAAGATCACTGCGATCACGAAGATGTTATCGACTGAGAGCGACCACTCGAGCAGATAACCGGTTACGTACTGGAGCGTGGCCAAGCGACCGTTTGGCGTTTCAGGCCCGATGCGCCAGTCGAACCAGTGATACTCGTAAAGGCCATAGATCAGCGCGCCAAAGGACATGGCGACGATGATCCAGATCACTGACCAGCCGAGCGCTTGGCGCACGCTCATGGTGCGCGACTCGCGATGCAGGACACTCAGGTCCAGCACCAGCACGCTCAGAAAGATTGCGAAAAAGCCCGCCCAGACGATGAGATTCATGCAACGAACGCTGCGCCATTCAAGGATTCACCGGGATCGTGAGAAGCCTTGCAGGCTTCCATGCTGACCCGGAGGAATCGGAACGCCTGCGCTGCCACCGGAGTTTCGTTCCCGGTTTCAACCGGTACCCGGTGTGCAAGCAGGGTCACGGCATCGCATCCACTTCGCTGCTCTTGTCCTGTGGCGGCATCAGATCGCGCGCCGACAGTTTCATTTCGAGCGCCAGGGCACCGGCGACGTAGATGGATGAATACGTGCCGACGATGATGCCGATGCTCAGCGCCCAGGAAAATCCTCGCAAGGTCTCCCCGCCTTCGATCAGCAACACGACCACGACCAGCAACGTCGCGCCGCTGGTGATCACCGTTCGCGACAGCGTCTGGTTGATCGAAGCATCCATGATCTCTTCTGAGCCGGCCTTGCGCATGGAATGAAAATTCTCGCGCACTCGGTCGAAGACAACGACGGTGTCGTTCAGTGAATAGCCGATGACCGCGAGGATCGCCGCCAGCACGGCTAGATCGAAAGTGATCTGCGTGACTGCGAAGAATCCAAGAATCAACAACGGATCATGCAAGGTCGCAATGACGGCGCTCACACCCATCTTCCATTGGAAACGGAACCAGGTGTAGATGCCGATCAGCACGAAGGTAAAGAGCACGGCCAGGCCGCCTTGATTGGTGAGCTCTTCGCCGACCTGAGGGCCGACGACTTCGGCGCGTCGCAATTCCACTTTCGGATCGACTTTGCGCAATGCTTCCTGCACGCGCGCGCTCACCTGATTCACGTCCTGATTGCGCTGCGGCAGCAGGCGCACGAGTAAGGTGTGCTCATCGCCGAAGCTCTGCACCTGCGGATGGGCGTAATCCAGTCCTTCAAGGACCTGACGCGTCTGTTCGATGTTCGCTTTCTGCGGGAACGCGAACTCCATGACGACACCACCGGTGAAGTCGATTCCCAGGTTCAGTCCATGCCAGAAGAGCAGCACGATGGAGGCGATGACCGCCGCGATCGACACGCCGTACCAGCGACGGCGCGTATGCATGAACGGATACGTCGTGACTCGATGGAAAAATTCCATGTCGAAATCCTCGAAAGCAGCGCTAGATCGAAAGGTGCTCGACGCGCTTACGCCGTCCCCAGACGGCATGGACGAGCGCGCGGCTTCCGATGATGGACGTGAACAGTGAGGTCAGGATGCCCAGGGTCATGACGATGGCGAAGCTGCGGATGGTGCCGGTGCCGAATGCGAACAGCACGACGCCCGCAATGAGCGTGGTCACGTTCGAGTCCGCGATCGTCGCGAACGCACGCTCGAAGCCCGCGTTGATCGCTGACATCGGTGAGTTGCCGGCCCGCAGCTCTTCACGGATACGTTCATAGATCAGAATGTTTGCGTCGACGGCAATACCCAGATGGAAGACGACCGCGGCGATACCCGGCAGCGACAACGATGCCTGCAACATCGATAGCAGACCCACAGTGAGAATCAGGTTCGCGGCCAGTACGGCATTCGCAACCCAACCAAACGCACGGTAGTAAATCGCCATGAAGATGAAGGTGAGCACCAGGCCGATTCCCATGGCGCGAATACCGCGATCGATGTTGTCCTGACCGAGGCTCGGACCGACCGATCGCTGCTCCACAATGGTTTGCGGTGCCGCGAGTGCGCCGGAGCGCAACAGCAGAGCAAGTTCGCGCGCTTCCGTAGGCTGCAGACCAGTGATCCGGAATCTCGAGGACAACACACTCTGAATGGTGGCCGCGCTGATCACGCGCTCCTCAGTGCAGACATCGCCGCGGCGACTGCCTTCGCAGCGCTCACCTTGTGCGAGGTACTTCTTCTCCAGATAGACCACCGCCATGCGGCGACCTACGTTCTCGCGCGTGGCCTTGAACATTTCCTGACCACCGCGCGCATCGAGCGTCACGTTGACCTCGGGCTCGCCCTGCGAAAAACCAGAAGTGGCATCGGCTAATTGCTCACCCGTCGCAATGATGTCGCGCTTCAGAAGAATCGGTCGGCCGCCAGTCATCGTGTAGAGCTTCGAGCCGATCGGAATGCGCTTGCTCGATTGCGCTGCATACGGATCGTTGTTTTCATCGACCAGCCGGAACTCGACTGTCGCTGTCGCACCCAGCACGCGAATGGCTTCGTTCGGATCCTGTACGCCAGGCAACTCCACGACGATTCGTTTGATCGCCTGACGCGTGATCACGGGTTCGGAGACACCGAGCTCATCGACGCGATTGCGCAAGGTGGTGATGTTCTGCTGGACCGCCTGATCCTGCCGGCGTTTGATTTCGGCGGGTGTCATGCGCATCTCGATGACTGCGCCTTCTCCCGTCGTATTCGATGTCAGCGTCAGTCCGCCGTCGGGCGACTTCAGTGCGGTGAGTGCTGCCTGCACATCGCTGCTGTTGCGCAGGACGACTGAAATCACATCACCAGAAGTGGCAACGCTCACGTATGGAATCCGCTGTTCGCGAAGGGTCGAGCGTGTGTCGCGTTCGATGCGTTCGAGCGCTTGCGCGACTGCTCCGTCGACATCCACCTCGTAGACGAAATGCACACCGCCGCGCAGATCGAGACCCAGGCTCATGGGCTTCAACCCTAAGTTGCGGAGCCAGTCTGGCGTGCGCGGCACGTTAGCGATAGCGATCAGAAATTCGCCATTGGTGGCTTTCGTGATGGCCTCGCGAGCTTGTGCCTGCTGCTCCTGCGTCGTGAAGCGCAGCACCGCCCGATCCTTCTGAATGTACGAAGTTTCGATCGGAATGTTTTGGCCTTGCAGAATGCCTCGCAGACGATCCAGTCCGGCTTGATCCACAGCCTGACGATCGTTGCGCGAGAACTGCAACGCGGGCCCCTCGCCGTAAAGGTTGGGGAGGAAGAACAAGAGTCCGGCCAGCATCACGATGATGACCAGCCAGTACTTCCACTTCGGGAAATGGTACATGCGCAATCTCTGGCGAAGCCCGAAGGGCTTTATGCGTTCTTGAGCGTGCCCTTGGGCAGAACCTGCGTGACCATGTGGCGCTGCAGTTTGACGTTGACGCCAGCCGCGATCTCCACGGTGACGAACTGATCATCCAACGCGGTGACCCGGCCGAGGATGCCGCCACTCGTGACGACTTCAGCACCCACCTCCAGGGCAGCGACCATCTCGCGGTGCTCTTTCGCACGCTTGGTCTGCGGACGAATCAGCAGGAAATAGAACACGACGAAAATCAGAACCAGCGGCAGGAATTGCATCAAGGCGCCGCCGGGTTGCCCGGCCGGACCCTGGGCCTGTGCCGCAGCTGTCGAAATCAGCCAATCCATCTAACGATTCCCCTGTATTGGATCCGGAAAAATCGGCTCGGGATCGGAGTGCCCGGCCAAATGAGCGGCGCATTATACATACGGCAACTGACAGCTGGCGGTCCGCTGCCGTCGGCGTCCTCAGACGTGCCGTAGAGCACCTTCCTGGCTATGAGCACGGATTCTGCTCATCGGCCCGGCGCGGCAGCCTGTACACTCCGAGCGGTGTTTTTCGGCCAGGTTCTGTATGCCGACTGGTGAATTGCTAGTCATTCTGTTGTTGACCCTGTTGAACGGATTTTTCGCGCTGTCCGAAATGGCGCTGGTCTCGGCCAAACGCACGCGTCTGCAGGCAGCCGCAGAACAGGGACGGGCCGGGGCGCGATCCGCGTTGGCACTGCTGGAAGACCCCACCGCTTTTCTCTCTTCGATACAGATCGGGATCACCTCGGTCAGCATTCTTCTGGGCGTGTATAGCGGCGAAACGGTTGCCACATGGCTCGCGCAGAACCTCGTCGGACTGGGCCTCGATAGCCGCTACATCCAGAGGATTGCGTTCATCATCGTCGTCATCCTGGTGACGTTCGTTTCTCTCATCATTGGCGAACTCGTACCGAAGCGAGTGGCGCTGAGCCATTCCGAATCGATCGCGATGTTCGTCGCGCCGGTGATGCGCGTGTTTGCCCGGATGATGGCGCCCGCGGTCTGGCTGCTGCGCAACTGCGTGAACCTGGTGCTCAAGATCGTGCCGGTCTCCTCGGCACCGCAAGCAGCGGTGACCGAAGATGATGTTCGGGCCCTGGTTGCCGAGGGTACACACGCCGGCGTCTTTCTCGCCTCGGAGCGACGTTTGCTCGAAGGCGTGATGGCGTTGGCCGATCGCAAAGTCGGCTCGATCATGATTCCCCGGCAGGACGTGATCTGGCTCGATCTCGAAGAACCGCTGGAAACGCTTTGGCAGCAAGCCAAGGAAAGTGGTCATGCGCGCTTTCTCGTCGCACGCGGCAAACTCGATAATCTGCTCGGAATGATTTCTCTCGCGGATCTGAGCGAAGTGGTGCACCGCGGTCGTCTGGATTCAGAACGAGATCTCCAGCCCCCACTCCACATCCCCGATTCGATTTCGGTGCTGCAATTGCTGGATCAGTTCCAGAGGTCGAGCACTCACCTCGCTATCGTCACCGATGAGTACGGAGAGATCGAAGGCATCACCACACCCATCGACATCCTGAAGGCGATTGCAGGTGAGTTGCCTGAGCTGGGCAGTCGCGAGCGACCCGAACTGCTGCAGCGACCCGACGGTAGCTGGCTCGTGGATGGGCATCTATCGATCGAAGAACTGCAACGCAAGCTTGGTCGACGCGATATGGTCGGCCGCGAGTACCACACCGTTGCAGGATTCGTACTGGCGCGCATCGGCCGTATCCCGAAAGCCGGCGATACGCTCACCTGGCGCGATCTCAAGATCGAGATCGTCGACATGGACGGCGTACGGATCGATAAGGTCCTGCTGAAGACCTAGTCGATCTGAGCGACCTCGCTGCTCGGCGCAACGATCGTCACTGCAGACGCGCTAACAACCGGTTCCTGATGTTGCGCGAGCCACTCGCGCCAGATCGCGAGCGACACTGCCAGTAACACTGGGCCGATAAAGAGTCCGACCAGTCCGAACGCTAAAACGCCACCCAACACACCGAAGACGACCAGCAAAAACGGCATGCGTGTGGCGTTCGAAATGACGAGCGGCCGCACGATGTTGTCCACCCAGCTCACGAGAATCAGGCCCCACAGAATCAGGCCGACGCCGGGCCACATCTCGCCTGTGACCAGTAACCAGATCGAAAGACTGCCCCAGACCATGGGCGCGCCGAAGGGAACCAGCGCGATCAGCACGGTCACCGCACCCATCAGCACCGGAGCTTCGACACCGAAGATCCAGTAGCCAATTCCGGCGACCACACCCTGCGCAAGCGCACCGAGGATCAGCGCATAGACCACGGCCTGTGTCGTCGCTCCAATCGCCTCGAGATAATCCCGCACGCTCGGACCCAGAATGCCTTCGAGAATGGCGCGCACTTCGCGCAGCAAACGTGGCCCGTCACGTAACAGAAAAAACATGGACAGCACGGCAAAAAACAACTTCGCAATATTGCGACCCACACCGCCGAGCAAGCGCGTCATCTCGACGGACGATTCTTCCAGCAGCAACACCACCTCACCGCGTAATGCTGCAGGGTCGGAAGAGAGTTGATGAAGCATGTTCTGTGCGCTTTGACCGATCCACGGCAAATCCCGCAGCGCGGGTGGCAAGGTTGGTTTTGTCGCGAGGAACGCCTGCACTTCCGCATAGGCTGAGATCGCCTCGACGCGAAGCATCAATAGCAGCCAGACGAGCGGCACCACGATCGCAAGCGTGACCAGCACCGTAGTCGCAATCGATGCGACGCCGACACGCCCACGGAACGCTCGGATCATGCGCAGCTGGAGCGGCCAGCTCACGTACGCAAGAATGGCGCCCCAGATCAGCGGAACGATGAAGGGCTCAAGAACACTGAACGTGAGCAGCACGATCCCAAGGATCAGGCCTGCAATCAGCACACGCCGGAACCACGGAGCTGTCGGGAGATCGGCGAGCATTAGTCAGCCTCTTTGGAATCGGCAGTATCAGAGCGCGAATCATCCGTTTCCACGCCGCGCGCTGCATAGAACTCACTGCGGAACGATTCGAATCGTTGCTCTTCGATCGCCTCACGCATGCTCTTCATCAGCTGCAGATAGTGAAACAGGTTATGGATGGTCCCCAGGCGAGCTGCCAGGATTTCTCCGCAACGATCCAGGTGTCGCAAGTACGAGCGCGTGTAGTTGCTGCAGGTGTAGCAGCCACAATGTTCATCGAGCGGCGCGGTATCCGATTCGTAGCGCGCATTGCGAATCTTCACGACACCGGTTGACGTGAACAAGTGACCGTTGCGAGCGTGACGCGTTGGCATCACACAGTCGAACATATCGACACCGCGACGGACGCCTTCCACCAAATCCTGTGGCGTCCCCACGCCCATCAGGTAACGCGGTCGATCTCGCGGCAGATGCGGCTCAAGAGCTTCGAGAACATGCTCGCGCTCAGCCTTCGGTTCACCCACCGCCAATCCGCCAATCGCATAACCATCGAAGCCGATGTTCGCGAGACCTTCGATCGACTCGCCGCGCAGCGTTTCATACATGCCGCCCTGCACGATGCCGAACAGCGAGTTTGGATTCTCCAGTCGATTGAACTCAGCGCGACTGCGCGCAGCCCAGCGCAACGACAGTTCCATCGAGCGTCGGGCTTCTTCTTCCGTTGCAGGATACGGTGTGCATTCGTCAAAGATCATCACGACATCGGAATCCAGGTCGCGCTGCACCTGCATCGAACGCTCGGGCGTCAACATCACGGCATCGCCATTGACTGGCGAACGAAAGCTCACACCCTCCTCCGTGATTTTGCGAAGCGTCGCCAGACTGAAAACCTGAAAGCCGCCGGAGTCTGTGAGGATCGGTCCGTTCCAATGCATGAATCGATGCAATCCCTCATGCGCGCGAACGACTTCCATGCCTGGCCGCAGCATCAAGTGAAACGTGTTGCCGAGGATGATCTGCGCGCCGATGCCGGTAAGCTCCTCCGGCGTCATTGCCTTTACGGTGCCGTAAGTACCGACAGGCATGAACGCAGGGGTCTCGACCACGCCTCTGGGGAATGTGAGACGACCGCGACGGGCCGTGCCGTCACAGGTAAGCAGGTCGAATTGAAGAGGCATGTCGGCGCGGCGTGGAATGGGCGAGTGAAGCGTGCCGCATTGTAGCGTCATGCGGGTCCGCCGCTTCGCTGATCCGGGTGGAACCCTGTGTTTTCGCCGTTCGATGAGGGAAACGAGTAGCGGCTCGTTTCCAGTCTGCGGCTCTACGAATTCGCCGCGCGTTCCAGGAACATCGCATCCCCGTAGCTGAAAAAGCGATAACGCTGCGCTACCGCATGCTGATATGCGGCCAGCACATGGTCATAGCCCCCGAAGGCGCAGACCAGCATCAGCAGCGTGGATTCGGGAAGATGAAAATTGGTCAGCAACGCATCGACGGTCCGGAATCGATAGCCCGGACGAATGAATAGCTGAGTTTCACCCGTGAACGGCTCGAGTCGCCCAGAGACTGAGGCTGATTCGAGACTACGCACAACGGTCGTGCCGATCGCGATGACTCTGCCGCCGCGCTCGCGCGCACGCTCGACCGCTTCGCACACCTCGCGACTCACCACGACACGCTCGCGATGCATCTTGTGCTGGTCCAGATCATCAACCCGGATCGATTGGAAAGTGCCCGCGCCGACATGCAACGTCACATACGCCATCTGCACGCCTATCTCGCGACAGCGCTCGAGCATTTGCGTATCGAAATGCAAACCTGCCGTGGGTGCTGCAACGGCTCCCGCCTCGCGCGCGTAAACGGTTTGATATCGAGAGGCATCGTCCGTCTCGGCTGCTCTCTCTATATATGGAGGCAACGGCATGGAGCCATGGCGCTCGAAGAATTCGAGCGGATCGACACTCAACTCGAGTTCGAAGAGATCTTCATGTCGCATAACGAAGCGTGCTTCCACACCGCCTGGCAGCAGGATCGGCACTTCGGCTCGCAGTGCTTTGCTGGAATTCACATGCGCCAGGATCCGACGACCCTCGAGAATTCGTTCGAGGAGGATTTCGACCTGACCACCCGTCGGCTTGGCGCCAATCACTCGCGCGGGGATCACGCGGGTGTCATTGAAGATGAGCAAATCATTCGCACGTAGCAGCGATGGAAAATCGGTGAACTGCAGATCCGCAGTCGCTCCCGACATCGTGTCCAGGTGCAATAGACGGCTGCCGGTGCGTTGTGCTGCAGGCCGCTGAGCAATGAGCTCCGCTGGGAGTTCGTATGTGAAGTCGCTGCGCCGCATGGGGCGCGCACGGTATCAGCCCGTCGCAGCCGACGAAAGAGTGAGAGATCGACTGCAACCGCTCGCGGCCGATCTCTCGTGTTTGCGGACTTAAAGAGTGGGCGACGCCGTTTCGGGTCCGCCGATGATGCGGATCTCGTCGTGAATGGTCGCCCCCGGCTGCAGCGACATCGGCGGCGGCGGCGGAGGCATCATCATCTCTCCGGGCTCACCGGGACCTGAGTGATGCCACTCTTCAGCATCCTCCGGAACGGTGATATCGAACGTCACACGCTTCTTCATGCGTAGCACGTTCAATTTCATTTTTTCACCCGCTTGATACGAGGTGAGGATCTGCAGGGCATGAGAAGGACTCGAAGGCACTCTGCCGTCGATGTCCACGATCACATCACCCTCCTCAAGCTTCAGTCGCGCATCGGATGGCGCACGCACCACCAGCAATCCCTTCTCGCTTCCGAAGTACTGTCCTAATTTTGGTGTCAGCGACACCAGCTGCGCGGTGCCGAACACACCATCCGCTCGTATGAACGCAAAGTTGGGAAAGCCCATGCCCGGCGGTCCTCCCATCGGCGGCACTCGGAAGTTGAACATCCGATTCGGCGGCTCACGCGCTTCGACTGTCGCAGTCGCGGGCTTGCCGTCACGAACATACTTGAGCGTCACCTTCTGACCGGGTTCCACACCGTGCATCGCCGACATGAACTGCTGCTCGGGCGGCTCGTCTTGCGAGGTCTTCAGCGGCTTGCCATTGATCTCGGTGAGAACATCCCCCGCCTTGATCCCAGCTTCGGAAGCTCCTCCTCCGGGGCTGACGCTCAATACTTCGACGCCGTTGTCGTGATGCGAATTTGCAGCACCACCGATCACCATACCGAGCACAGCCCGAGCAGGCCCTTGCGTACGCAGTCGCGCAATGTGCGGCTCAACATCATCCGACAACGACATGCTCAGGTCGGCCACTTCGCGAGCCGCGGCATCGAGGCGCTTCTGCGCTGCTTCTAGCTGCTGCTGCAACTCCGCGCGGGACGGCTCGCCTTTGACGTCCTTACCCTGTTCGGCAGCGAAGCTTCCCGGCGCAACTGACAGCGCACTGCAGATCAAGGCTGCAAGCAGCGCTGATTTGGGTTTGAACTGAATCATCGTCATCGCACTCTCCACATTCAAAACAACAGGGGCCCGCCCTCGGCGTAACGCACCTTGACCAACGAATCCATGAGATCGACCCGTTCGCGCCAGAGCTGATACGTCTGCGAGGGCTCGAGTCCGACTTCAGGTGCATACGACAGCTGCTGATCGAGCCATTGCACACGCTGCTCGATGGTGTCGATCGTGGCCGCCATCGCGACTCGCTCGACTGCGGGACGCTGCGGCAACGAGCTGAGCATCTCATCGAGCTCACGCGATTGCGCCAGCAGGTGTTCGAGCGAAACTGCTCGCTGCGCTTGCACTTCATGACCGCTCGCAACCACTGGGCCGGCACTCGATGGTGAATCCGAATGACGCAGCCACAAACCACTCAAAATTGCCGTGGCCGCGAGCGCGGCCGCTGCTGCGAACGCGATCCGGCGCGAGTGAACAGGCTCGCGTGCACTCGCCCGTTCGCGCACGCGTTCCCAGGCCATTGCCGGTGGCTCAGGCATTTCCAGGCTACGCATGCGTTCCTGGACTCGCAGCAACCGCTCGAGTTCGGACGCACAGGTCCCACATCGTGCGATATGCCGCAGCAGTTCAGCGTCGACGGGCTCACCGTCGCGAATGCTCAGTAACTGGTCGATAGACGCGTGCATGGCAAACTCCCGCCGGCAACTTCAGGCGGATGGGGATCCAATAACTGCCGCAGGCGCGCATGCGCGCGCGACAGCTGTGATTTCGAAAACGCAGTGGTACGGCCGAGCAGCTCGGCAATTTCCTGATGCTTGTAGCCCTCGACGTCGTGCAACCACACGACGCTGCGGGTCAAAGCCGGCAAGCTCTCGAGCGCGCGTTCCAGATCGGCAGCGGCAGCGAAACTTTCCAGTGGCAAACTCGATCCCGCCAACGCCAGCGCCGACGAATCGCCGATCTCATCGGTTTCCAGCCACGCGATACTCCGGTGCCACGGGGAGCGCAGATGCATGAGACATTTATTCACCGCAATCGCGCGCACCCAGCCGCCGAACGGTCCCTGTGCCGTATATCCCTCGATGCTGCGTAGGATTTCCACGAATACGTCCTGCAGCAGGTCATCCGCAGTGGCAATGTTTGGAACGAGTCGACGGATGATCGAATAGACAGGCCGGCTGCAATGCCGGTAGATGGCCTCGTGCGCCGCCATATCCCCCGCGACCGCAGCGCGGATGATCTCAGGCGGGACTTCGATTCCATGGAACTGCGACATCGTGCCCTTATAGATGCCGCAACTCGAAAAAAGGTCGCAACGTTTGTGGCAAGAATTCCGGCCTGCCTTCATCGGCCAGTAGCCAGCACTGGAGTCGTTCCTTATACTCGCCGCCCGTCGTCCGATCCGTACTACTAGCGGAATCCTCGCGCTGGCCTTCCCGGTCCTAACGCAGACGACGAGCCTTAGGGCCGGTGTGGCGGAACTGGTAGACGCGTCGGACTCAAAATCCGATTCTGGCAACAGAGTGTGGGTTCGATTCCCTCCACCGGCACCACCCTTCCGCGGGTGTCTGCTCAATCCGAACGAGTTCGAAAAGGCACGCCTCCGAAGTCGGAGCCATGCGCATCCGCTTCTATCAGTAAGTAAGTCGGCTATGGCACCGACGTGTTGAGCCCCTGGATCGGCTTGTCGTTCTCATCGAGAAAACGTGCGCAGAAATCAGTCGCGCCACCCCCGTTGATGATGGCCGCGCGAATCACATTGCGACCCTGACGTAGCGTGATGCGGCGAGACACGCCATCGTCGATCACGCTCTGTCGATCATCGTTGAGGCCGATCACCAGTTCGCCATTCAGCCACCAGCGCGAGGCTGCGTTCGAACCGATCGCAAGTCGCACGTTCTGCATTTCGCGCGGTGAGTCGACAATCGTTTCCGTCCAGAACAACACGTTCGATGTAGGTTTCGAGAGCGCCCATGCAAAGTGATAAAGGTTCACGTTGTAGTGAAGCGTGTCGAGCGCATGCCACACGTATTCGGCTCCATTCACGCTGACCTTTGCACCGTCGGTAGGTTGCGCATCAGCGTCAGGCAATGCTGCCAGCTTGAGTGCTTCCTGCACCGCGGACTCGGTAAGACGGTTTGCTACGGGCACAGGCTCGAGCACGACCCATCGATGGATGAACCCGCGCGAGTCCACAGGCAACGCCGCGCCTTTCGGACGCGTCAATGAAGTTGCCGCAGGTCGTGGCGCATCTTCAGCGTGCACGGAGAATGAACTCGCAAGGCACAACGAGAGAACTGTAAAGATCGTTTTCATTACGGCGCTCCCAGCAGCCATCGCTGACGGTCACTGGCGGGATCAAATTTAGATAACGTCGGCATGCTGCTGCCGACAGCGGACAACGCCAGCGACTCGCTGATTCCGGGCACGGCTTTGGGACTGATGCGATAGCTGCCATCGGTGAGCTGATCGATGCGCCACAGTTGCTCGGGCGCGCCGGTGAACGCGGTCGCGCTCAGCTCACCCCCTGTTGTCGCAGTGAGCGATCGCTCGGTCCCTGCGATCGTGATGCGAAAGTACGGCGCGCCTGGATAGCCGCCCACATTCGCGACCGGCGCAATGATCCATTTTTGCTGAGCCTGCAGCATGGCGGGCGAGAGCCGCACGTTCGTCGTGACGGGCCAATTCGCTGCGACTTGTGATGGATCCTGATCGGCGATCGGCGGTCCCGCCTGCGGTTCCGGCGGCGGATTCGTCGCTGCAGGACCAGTACTCGATTGACCGGGAGCCGGTCGACGGGGCCTGAAGCCGCCGACTGGAGATCCCTGCACCGCGAGTTCGAGCACAGTACCGGTTCGCGCAGATTCGATGCTGTAAACACCGGCCGTGAGATTGTCACCTGCGACCGGCCAACCATCGCGCCACAACAGCGGACGTATATCGAGCACGCTGGCGCCGCCGCGATCGAGATCGGCCTCGTAGTGCAGCGAAAATTTCTGCACGCCTTCGCCGAGATCGAGCAGGCCGAAGTGCCCTGGCCCGATGTGTCGCCCCCGCGATCCCGCGAACGACTTACCGCCGCCCTCGATCATGTCGATCCCCATGGTGTCGAGATACGGCCCGGTCACTTTGCGCGAACGGCCCATGCGAATGTTGTACGTGGAGTTCGCGCCGATGCAGCAGGATCCGTGCGTCAGCAACAGGTAATACCAGCCGTCGCGATAGATGAGGATCGAGGCTTCGGCGTTGATTGCAATGTTGACGGGTGGGCGATCCGGATAACGACGCTTGCCGGTTTTCGGATCCAGCTCGACGAGACGGATGTAACCGAAGTACGAGCCATACGTCAGCCAGAGCCGTCCATCCGGATCGAGCAACACGCCGGGATCGATAGCGTTGCTGTCTTCGATGCCGTCCGACCACACGACCGGCCCACCATCTTCGCAGCCGTAATTCGGCGAGCTCTGATCGAGTGTGCGGCACACGAGCAGTCCGACCGCAGACCTCGGCTGTGTTGCCGGCGCGGAGTAATAAACAAAAAACTTGTCGCCGATGTGAATAACATCCGGCGCCCACGTGTTTGCGCCACCTTTGGCGAGCACCGCGGAACCCGCCTTGCCACCGGGCACGGCAGACATCAGTGATCCGGCACGTCGCCACGTCCAGCCATCGTCCGACATCAGAATGGGAAGACCGATGCCTGTCCCGTATGCATAGAAGTGACCGTTCTCCGAAATGACGGTGGATGGGTCGTGAACGAGGATCTCGCCGTCGAGTGAATGCGCGGGCAGCGCGAACATAGCGAAGACACACAGCACTATTTTTCGAATCATTTGACTCAGTGATGGCTTAATGAAGAGCGGTGGCGAATAAGTCGGACAATATAGAATATACGTCGGACTATCTAGATCGCCAGAATGCGGGGATTCGATCGGACGACCCGGCGTGAGGCCGCATCGTGTCGATGATGTGCAGCGAACGTGGCAGCCGTTCAATCAAAACTGCTTGAGCGCCACCCGACCGACAAGATTCCTTATCGAACTGAGCAGAAGCTCGCCATCCAGTGGCTTCAACAGCAGCAGCTCAAAACCAAGTTCACTCGCGCGCTTTTGAACTACAGGGTCGCCGCTCGCGGTCATGAGAATGACAGGCATTCGAAAGTCAGCCCGCCTCAACTCTTCGAACACTTCAAAACCGTTGAGGCCGGGCATCTGCAGATCCATTAACACGCAATCGAAATGCATTGTCTTGCAGGCATCAAGCATGTCTCGTCCCGATGCATACACGTGCACCTGCAGTCCCGCAGCTCCCAGCAAGCGGACCAGACTCTTGCGGATCGCCGGCTCGTCATCAACGACCGCGATCTGTGGTTTTCTGTTGTTGTTATCCACCACGTCGCTCAAATCACCCGGATGTCATGCACAGCGGCCCGCCGAGACTTCCTCGTCTAAACCGCCCTGTACGACTCGGGCATTCGGAAGAGAAATGTGGAACGTCGCTCCTCGCTCGGCATTGTTGGTCGCCCACAAGCGTCCATCGTAGGACGCGAGGATGGTTCGAGAAATTGCCAGCCCGAGTCCGATTCCATCCTCTTTCGTCGAGAAGAAGGGTTCGAACACGGATTCGATGCTCTTGAGTCCGGGACCGCTATCACTCACCTCGATTTCCACATCTTCATTACGTCGTGAGCATGCGATGCGCAAGTTTCGGTCACCTGGCGTCTGATTCTCCATGGCCTGACACGCGTTGATGATTACATTCAGCAATACCTGCTCCAGATGTATTCGATCAACCTTCACCGCGGGTACATCTTCATCGAGCTGCAACTCGACGTTGACCTGACGCATGATGAGATCGCTGTGCTCCAGACTCAGCACCTCGCGTATGCAGTCATTGGGATTGACGCTCGCAGACCTGCTGTCTTCTTTTTTGAACAGCACTCGCAATCGGTTGATCACCTCACCCGCGCGTTTACCTTCCGCAACGATGTCTGCTAACGATTCGTCGACATCTGCGAGTTCCGATCTGCCAGAGTTGAGAATGCGTCTCGCGGCCTGAGCGTTGATCACAATCGACGTTAACGGCTGATTGAGCTCGTGGGCCAGAGCACCGGACAGTTGACCCAGCATGGTCACGCGGCTCAAGTGGGTCAGTTGCTCCTTCTGACTGCGAAGTTGCATCTCCGCCAATTTTCGCTGTGTCGTGTCGATGAACACGCCCATCATGCGTTTCGGCTTACGACGGTCACTGTCGAGAATGCTTCCCTTCGCTGTCAGCCACAGGTACTCGTTTCCTTTGCAGAGCAAACGAAACTGGATTTCGTGCGGGCCGCGGTTCGCAAGCATGTCATCCACCGCGGTAGTGACAACGGACAGATCTTCCGGGTGAACCCGGCTAAGCAGATCTGTCAACGCATCGGACCTGGAAAACACGTGCTGCGTGTCGCTGTCTCCCATGTGCCAGGACAGACGGCCAGTCTCAATTTCCCATTCCCACGTGCCCGCCTTTGCCGCGCCCATCGCCAGATTCAGACTTTCCTTTTGTGCCAGAGCAATGACCTTTGCCCGTCGAAGCTCTGACAGCGACGCAGCAAGCAGCATCAGGGTCGATGCGACCAACACCAGAAAGACTTGCACGGACAAGGCAGCGTTCTGCGGATTCTCCGCTGCGAAAGGTCCGTGATGTGCGAGCACGCCCGCGATTGCAAACACGGCCACAATCGCAACACTAGAAGTGACCTCCACCACGCCTTGACGCAGAGCCGACCACATCAAGAATGGCAGCGGGGCGTACATGAGCACAGCGGCCGTGTCCGGGCTATGGTCGCGACTGAACACCAGGATGGAAGTCGCGCAAAGCCCGGCGAAAAGTACAGCTGCTTCGATGTGACGAGTCGTGCTGTGCCAGATCGATGAACGATAAGCACGCTGAAACCAGAGCAGGATCAGCGGCACGAGCGTGAGCTCGGCGAGCGCATTGGAAAATATGCGCATACGCAAGATTTCCCAGAAATCCGTATAGCGCCAGCCCACGATCGTCACGAAGGCCGCGTCCAGCAACGCCGTCGCCACCGGAGCCGCGACGACTGCAATGACCAGGAACGCTGTAACGTCGCGAAGCCAATCAAGCCTTGGCGGATGCCCGAGATAACGCAGCAGCAGCCAGGCACCTATCAGTCCCTCCGCGACATTGCTGAGGTACCAGCAAAACGCCATCGTGTACGGAACACCGAGGGAGACCTCCGCGATCATGTGAGCAGGAAGCACTGCCGCGATGAACAGCCACCAGGTCCGACGCGGCGCAAGCAGCAGCGCCCCGAGCACCAGCGCGTTCGGTGGCCAAAGGATCGAAATGGCGTTGGGCTGCAGGGTAAAAGCGATGCCTACCTGCACCCCCAAAAAATACGCCGTTGCCAAAGCAACCGCCGCGAGAAAGATGCGGGGACTATAGAGCCTGGGCGCGATTTGTTTGCCCGCCTCAGGGTTTTCAGGCATGGGCTGGCCTGCATGGGCAACTTCCATAGCTCCTCCTTCGCGGACTCAAATCGATGCGGAGAACTTCCCGTTCTGAAATTCTTCACTCCACCGCCAGTTTCGGTCGTCTCCTCGCGCGCGAAATCGCTGATCGATCATCGCAATCGGGAGCTTCTTCATGGACTGGAAACTGGCTCCTCGCACTCTATCCGAAGCTAAGCAGAGCCGGAACGCATCAATGCGTTTTTTCGGCAAACGTTCTCTTAGTGGCGAGCGAGGAGAGCCTGGATTCGTTCCAGACTCGGCGGTCAAGAAAATTAGTTATCTGTCGTCGACGCCAGAACAAGAGCACATCAGTGATGTAGGGAGCACGGGGACAAGCGGCTACCATGCGTACTGAAAGATTTTCAGCCGCCGTCCCAGGTTGCCAGATCGGGTAGGTCGAACTGCGGCATCTCACCAGGTGCGATCACCGCGTGAGTTACCGTCTCGACCTCTTTGAGCTCGGTATGTTGTTGTACAAGTTTGAAGATGAGCCTTGCCGCGGCAGGGTCGCCGAGAATTTCCTCGTGCGAGTCGTTGAACCCGTACATGCCGGCCGCTTCCTGTTGCGCTTCGGCCCGCAACTCGCTCGCCACCGAAACGACACCGTCGTTCGATTCGCCAAACGAACCCGCACTCTTCTTATAAGAGAACAACAGGTAGTAGGGCACGTCCAGTGATCGATGCCCGGTACGACCTCCACTGAAAAGAGAGCTCAGGTAGTCGCTCGCGGGAGCCATGTCTATCCACGACGGCACAGGAGTCGGCGCCAGCGTAAGTCCTATTCGCGCTCCGTTGTGCCCCGCCCAAGGTGTCGACACGGTGACGAAGGACAACACCTTTGCACTCGCTCGCCGGCCCTGTCGCATCAAAAGAAACTCGCGTGCCACCAACCCGCCCATGCTGTGGGCCACAACGACAAACGAGGGAACGGAATACTTGAGCTCGATGTTGCTCATCGTTTCATCGAGATGTTCCGCCAGACGATGCAGTCCCGCGCCCGATGGGTAGTAGTACACCCAAGGCTGAAAAGCCTTCGTATCCAGTTTTTCGATCACACTGCGGAAATCGCGCGGCGAGCCACCCATTCCATGTACGAACAGGACGGGCGTCTTTGCTGGATCGTACGGCTCGAGGAAGTACACGCCGGCGCCGGTCTTGACCAGGAAGTCATACGGCGTCCAGATCCCAGCCTTCACGTTTTCATCCGCGAAGCGACTGTCTTGCAGCGTCGTGATCGTGCCCACGGCGGTGATCGAATCACGCGAGTGTGTGATGTCGATACCGTGCGGGAGGGTCGAATTGTCGGCCGTGATCTTGAGGTTGAGATCTTCGAGCCGAGCACCGCCCGCGCAGTTCACAGCGTGACTGCCCTTCAGAGCGGGCTCACCGGGTTGATAAACCGAATCGCGACTGGGGTCCTCGAATGCTGCGATGGTGTAGCTGCCCGGTTGGGCGACCATCAACCAGCGGCCATCGCCTTCGGTGATGAAGCGATCTTTTACTTGCCACGATCCGTTGACGTTGCCGAGCAGGACAACAACGCGTGGCACTCGAGCAGGCGCTTCTGCCGCGACAGTGCCGGAGATGAGACACATGCCATCTAGCTGCTGCTGTTGATGGCGCAGATCCTTGAACATGCAACTGCTGGTCGCACCGGCAACCAGGAGCATCAGGAGCAGTCGTCGAGATTTGGAATTCATCTCGCTCTGCTTCGCGGCCGATCAGCCCGGCCGGATTTCGCGCACGGCCGCTCGGATGCTCGGTGCAGTTTCTGCGTCGCGCATCAGCCATGCTGTTGCATCGGCAGCATCATCGAACAGTGCGAGATGGAGGCTGCGGTGGGTCGCGGCGATATCACCTGCAGTGTGAACATCGCTCTGCTGCTCGGGGACGCATGCCATGTCATGGAGCGACTGAGTGATTCGTCTGCCACTGCGAGTCGACAGGTCGAAGGCGTCTATCAATCGATGATGACGCCCCTGCAGGTTCTTTTCGATCAGGACTCTGAAGCACTGACGACGTTCGCATTCCGCCATCACTTCGGCGAGACAGGCCGCCAAAGTCTTCTTGCTGCTTCGACCGCTAACGACCGCGTACAGGTAATCGGGCGTCTGATCGATGGTGAGTGTGTAGCCCACGGTCTGGCCTGTCTGAAAATTGGAAAATCACAATGCGCATGCGTCAGTTCAGTCCGCCGCGACTCGCTTGTCCTGGGTGAAGATCATTTCCACTCGACGATTCTGCTGTCGGCCCGCGGCTGTATCGTTGCTCGCAACCGGAGTCGTTTCGCCGCGCGCCGCAGTGCCGATCTGCGAGGCCGCGACCCCGCGCTGCATGAGTGCGCTCTGCACAGCGAAGGCACGCTGACCGGAAAGAGTCATGTTCGTTTGGTCCGACCCGACGCTGTCCGTGTGACCCTCGATCAGAACCTTGCGGTCGACATCCTCTTTCAACACGCCCGCGAGACGGTCCAGCGTTTCATAAGCAGAGGGCTTCAACGTTGCTTTGCCGGTATCGAAAAGCACATCGCCCAGCGTCAGCAGCATTCCACGGTCAGTTTGCTTTGCCTGAAGAGCACGTAGCTCATCCTCCATGCGCTGCGCCTTTGCACGCTCCGCGTCAGCCTCACGATTGCGCGCCTCGAGCAGCACGTTCTGGCGTTCCACCGTGCCCTTCTCGATTTCGTCCTTGGCCTGTGCGGTCAGAATCTTTTCGTTCGCGATCTCAGCATTACGCTGTGCGCCGGTCGCTTCGAATGCGATGTCTGCGGGATCACCCTTTTTGGCGACGAGTGCATCTGCGCGATCCAAAGACTTGCGGGCCTCAGCAATGTTCGTGGCTGCAACACCGGAGCGAGGCGATGCTTCTACCTGTGTCACCGCGGTACGCGCCGCTTCCACTTGAGCGATGGGCTGGGGAGTGCTCGCGCAACCGCCCAGGCTCAGGGCGAGCACGACGGCCGAAAGTGTCAGATAAGATCGCAACATAGAATGTGTACTCCTGTGCACGCTGCTCATCGGCTCGATCGCGCCGCTTCTTCTCGAAGTGTGTTGATGCTTGCGGTGAGCTCATCGGCTGCTTTGCGAGAAGCAGCGCTCTGTGACTTCGCCACCGCGAGCTCTGAGTCGAGCTGTGCGTCGCGCGCTGCATGCGAGGCTGCCTTGTCATTTCCGTCCGCTACGGCGGTCTTGGCTGCCGCGAGATGATCGCGTGCTCTCTGCAACTCGATAGCGCCGTATTCGCTGCTGCCGATCGCGCGCTGTGCCTGAAGCACCGCCGTCTCCGAACGATTGACATTCTCTTTCGTGAGATCAGAGACACCGCCGCAACCCGTCAGCGCACCGATGGATGCGACAAGCGTGGCTGAAACTAAGAGACTTTGTAACGCTCGCATGACGACACCTCGGGTGACAGTTCGAGCTTTCCTGGCTCGAACACGCTGACAAACCATCGTGAGTTCTAGAGTGCAACGATATGCAGCTCACTACAGTACGTAAGAAGGGCAGTACAAACGCAAGCATGCACATGCACTGCTTGAGCCCTCCAACTTACGTTTCACGACTCGAGTGAAGTGCCAACGTCGCTCGCGAGCAGAGGCAATTTCACGGTGAAAACGCTTCCCTTGCCGGATCCCTCACTCGAGGCTGTGATCGTTCCTTCATGCATCTGCACCAGTGCGCGAACCAACGAGAGTCCGATGCCCAGACCGCCTTCACTTCTGAATCGCTGCTCGGGAACCTGAGAGAACATTTCGAAGATCGAAGTCAGCGCATCTGCCGTGATCCCTATGCCCGTGTCCTGAACTTCGATGACGGCGTGACTGCCGCTGGCTCGCGCTCTGATCAGAACGCTGCCACCCGCGTCCGTGTACTTGCCGGCGTTCGTTAGCAGATTTCTCACGACCTGCCCGATCCGCAAGGGATCGACATTCGCCATCAACGGCTCTGCACACGCATCCCACTCAACCAGAAGCCCTGCGCGCTCGAGCTCACTGCGAGTGTCTTCGACGACCGCGCCAACAACTTCCGTCAGATCGTGAGCCGAACGTCGCAGTTCGAATTTACCGTGCTTGATGCGCGTCGCATCCAGGAGATCATCGACGAGCCGGCTGATGTACAGCGTCTGACGATCGAGTATCTCGATGGTCTTCTTCAAAGTGGGTGTGGGATCGTTGAGCGTCTTGAGGATGCTGACGCCCGCACGAACCGGTGCGAGAGGTCCTCTCATCTCGTGCGCAGCGACGGCAATGATTTCGTCGATATGCGACTGCCGGTCACGCTCCGTCTGTTTCCTCGCGCTGATGTCTATCGCGAGAACTGTCACTCCACTGAGCGATGGGTAGATGTGTTCATCCACCCAGATGCCCTGCGCTTCACAATGCCGTTCGACGTGAATCTCGATTCGTTCCGTCGCAGCCTTGTGCAATTGTGTGTAGTACTCACCTCCGATCCATTCTGGAAAGATCTCCCAGATGCATCGGCCAAGCAGTTCATCCGCGCGCTTGCCAAAATGCTTCGCTGCCGCATTGTTCAGATAGCTGAAACGCCAAGACGGGTCGTAATGAACGAAATGGTCCGTCGCATCCAGCATCGCCCGCTCCAGGTGCAGGCGACCGGTCTTCGCTTTCGCAATGTTGCGCGTGCACTCCACAAACAGCTCGCGTTGCCCGTCGAAGAACCTTTTGATCTTCGACTCAACGGTGAGCACATGCCCATCGCGAGCCCGGGATCTGACTTCTCCGCTCCAGCTGCCTTCGGAACGAAGCGTGGAGATCAGTTCATCGAATGGCATTGGCCATTGCACTTGCAGAAGCGCACCCACGTTTCGGTTGAGTGCCTCATCCAACGTATAGCCGTACACGCGCATGGCCGCGTCGTCCCAGTATTCGATGATGCCGTGCGCTGTCCAGGCGACCCAAGGCTCAGGGATGTCGTCGATATTTGCCGTTTCCTGGTTGAGAAGCCCGCGACGCACCGCCGCAGCTTCCTCATTCAACTGGAGCAATCCGGTACGCACTCGCAAGCCGTGGATGGCGCGACTCCGTGAAGTCATAACTGATGCCTCCCGCTTCAGTAGAAGCTCGATGAGTCCGAGACCACGCCGCCGCGTTCTTGACGTTTACTTCAAACGCCTCGGGCTCAGGGAACAGCATAGCGGCCATGCAGGGATTGGCATTACGTACGTTGGGCACTCTGCGGTAGATGCTGATCAGCTCGAAAAGAGGGTCGCGCATCTGGAGCGCGCACGAGCGAGAGCGTAGAGAGAAACGCAATCCCGGCTACACCTCTGGAAATCTGCAATCGCAGAAGTGAGCGTGGGCTCAACATAGACCTTCTTGATTTCGGTTTATTTACAGCATCAACGCGCGCGCACGTAGATCATTACGTTGATGTCTTAACAAAGCTCGACGAAGCCGAGGACAACAGATGCTTTGAAGTGTGTTGTTAGCGGCGATTGTCAAATCTCGCGATTTGCAGTTGTGGCAGACGATATGCTGCCGCCTCATCCACTTGGCCCGATCGTCAGCGGCTCGATTGCAATACGCGGCGGGGGCATGAATGGGAACCTGCAGCGCAGCAACTCGTTGGAACTGCAAGATTAAGAAGCACTCGCGCAGTTCCCTGAGCACAGCAGTACAGCGGTCATTCAGCCTTCAAAGGCAATGATGATTTCGACTACACCGCCAATGCTCGAAGGATCCGGCCCGGAAAAACGCGAATCGACCCGCCATGCCATCCCAGCCCGCAGCGCCGAACAAATACCTGAGTTCATGCGACTCAGTTCTCAAATCCGCGACTCGAAAAGCCGCAGCAGCTTCGCGTTTTCGGCTGGGCGGATCGATACATTTCGCACCCCTTCGAGACGCCGAGCGCGTTCGAGAATGCAATTGAGCCAGGCGAGACCTTCCATTCTGATCGTCGATGAGGATCAAAGCGTGCGAACCGGTTTATGCCGGTTACTTGCGATCCATGGCTATCAGACTTATCAGGCCGATTCGCACGCGAGTGCGTTGGTGGAAGTGGAAATTCGGCAGCCCGACGTTGTCATCATCGATCTTCATCTGACGGCTTCGAGCGGGCTCGAAATTGCACGCTCGATCAAGCGCGATACACAACTGCCGAAAACCAGACTCATCGCACTCAGCGCAACGATTCCTGAGTGGGACGAAGCCATGGGAATTTTCGAGCATGTGCTCGGTAAACCCTGTCTTGCCGACGATCTTCTCGCCGCCATCGACTGCGCGAAACGCGCGCACAGTTGATGCGCATTACAAGCTGAGTGCGCTGCGCGCCCTGGCCTGGTACATCAGCGCCGATTCCCTGACGTTGTTCTGCTCGATGTTGAACGGTGTCTGGGCGACGTAAGCCAGTACGCGTGCAGTGCCGAACTGACGCATCAGCGGCCGAATGAGTTGCGCCCCTCCCAGTGTTCTGACCCGATCGTACTGCGGATCATCGTGCTGCCATCCGAAGCGCTCCAGGCTTTGCAGATCTTCCGGCCAGAGCATGTCGAGACGATTTTCGTTGTACAGGCGACCACGTCTTGAGTGCAGATGATCCTTGATGCCGGCCATCATCATCTGACAGGCCAGGCGGCTTGATACATCGTTCGATGAACAGTTCTGCGGTGGCCAGACCAGATCATGCGAGCCCGCCACTTCTGCAAGCACTGCATTCCATAGCGCGTCGTCAATGATTTCGATCGACGGAAACTGGTTTTGCATCTCGGGGTGTTCGTAGTACCACCAATACGAGGATGCCGCAGCACTCGTGTCGTCCGACACACGCCCGATCAGATCGCGGCGAAAGGTCAAGATATTGCCAGCCGCATCGTACGTCGCAGCGACGGTAGCCAAGTCAGGGAGAGCAGCCGGATCGGCGAACCGGATGGTCAGGTCGCCTCCGAACAGCTCGAGGACCTCGCCAAATGTATTTTCGATGGCCTGCAGTCGTTTTTGCAGAACCATGGCAACAGCGTGCGTTCTGGGACTGAGCGGAAAGTGAGTGCGAAGACCGCCTCCCGCGCCGAACGTCGGAGCAGTCAGGGCTAACGATAACGCTAACACCGGTCCCGTTAACTTCAGTCGCATGCGACATTAGAGATCCGCACACAGACGAACATGAATCGGCATTGCAGTACGTCGCAGATGCCTCCTTCACCTACGACGGCTGGCACTGCGAGATAAAGAACGGCTCTTTAGAAAAGGAGCGGCGCTTGGGGAGGTCGGGCGCCGCTAAGGGGGAGAGGTCTACAGCGACAGAGAACTCAAAATCGATGCGTGAGAAAAAACGGCGAGATCTCTAGAAGGACATGGCCGCGGGACTGCTCGGGATTCTCCTGGCCACTCTCGGCATACCGCTCGTCCTTCCAGACTCGTCTGCCTTGCCGTTCTCGCTTTCATATCGCTCCAGCAGCCGTGACGCGCGCACCAGATCCGGCAACGACCGAATCTGCAGCTTGCGGCGGATGCGAGCCCGCTGTGCCTTGATTGTTCTCTCGCATGCGCCGAATTCGGCAGCAAGCTGCTTGTTCAATCGATTGTTCATGATGCCCGCGAGAATGCGTCGTTCCAGCGGGGTGAGTTGATCAAAGCGCTGTCGCAACTCGATCAGCTCGCGCCGCTCAGCGCGCCGATGTGCATCGAGGTCAATAGCCTTCTGCACCGATTGCAGGAGTCGTCCGACGTCCGCAGGTTTCACCAGATAGTCGAGAGCGCCCCATTTCATCGCGTCGACTGTCGTTGACACGTCATCATGGCCCGTCAGGAAAATGATTGGAGGCGGCGTGGTTCGCTTGTTGCTCAGTGCTCGCAGGAGGTCCAGTCCGCTGGGCCCGGGCATGCTGACATCAAGAAGAATGCATCCAGGAGTGTCCAGCACATCCGCCAGCAGGAACTCTCCCGCACAGCGATATCCGACTGCTGCAATGCCATGAGCCGTTAACATTCGAATGAGACTGTTGCGAAAGCTATCGTCGTCTTCAACGACGTGCACCACTGGGATAGGTGACGTTCCTTCATGCTTGTGCATCACAGCCTCCACCGCAACAAGACGAATCCTACTTTCTGCGCCTTCATGCTATTCGCGTCCTTCACTGCTGCAATTCGTAGAAAGGGCATCTCGCTGCATCGCAGGGCAGCGCTGCACGCGAGTGCACAACGAACGAACATGCGGTGAATACTTGGGCGCATCTGGGTATTACTAGTACGCATCGTCCGCACGAACGTACACTATCTCGTCCCTGTTACACGGTATTACTTATGGAATGCTGGTCCCGGATGACCAAGGCCGCACGACGGTCGTCACTGTTATTAGCCTCGCGGGACACTCCTTCGAAGCAGAGGACTTGACCCTGGCCTCTTCAACGTATCCCGTCATTGCACTTCTCATCCTGGTGCTACTTCTTGGAGTGGCGCTGTTCCTGCAAATGCGCAAACAGCAACACGAGAAGGCCAGCTATGAGAAGTACTACGCGGACATCACGCACGCTGCCCGTCTCGCATTGATCGGTGAACTCACCGGGTCCGTGACTCACGAAGTCACCCAACCGCTGAGCGCGATTCTGAGCAATGTCGAAACCGCCGAACTGTTGATCGTGCGTCCCGAGCCCAATCTCGAAATGATCCGCGAGATTCTTGCCGATATTCGCAGGGACGACTTGCGTGCACATGCCATTGTGCAGCGCCTTCGTCCGATGCTGCGCAAGAGCGTCGTGCATTTCGAAAACGTCGATCTCAATGTGCTGATCTCGAATGTTCTCAGCCTGATTGCTTCTGACGCGCAGACACACAGCATCTCCGTGCACACGGCATTGGCGCCGCGACTTCCTTCTATTCCTGCCGATCCTGTTCACTTGCAGCAAGTGGTCCTCAATCTGCTGATCAATGCGATGCATGCGGTCAAGGACACACCGGGATCTCACAAGCAGTTGGAAGTTCGCACCGAACAGCGGGACGGAGATTTTGTGCAGGTCTCGGTGCTCGACAACGGCACCGGCATTTCGGAAGAAAACAGAACGAAACTGTTCGAGTCGTTCTTCACGACAAAAAATGGAGGCATGGGCCTGGGACTATCGATAGCGAAGTCGATCGTCAGAGCTCATGGCGGCAGCATCTGGGCGGAGAATCGGGACACTGGTGGCGCAGCATTCAAGTTCACTGTGCCAGTCAAGACTCATTGACTCGCCCGCAACCCTGATTGTCATTTCGGACCAATCTGCACTGAATGTGGGGTGCCGCGTCGCATGGACGCATTCGCTCCAAAATCATTCTGCGGACATGAAGACACGTGGCGGCATCGTTGCCCTGGTCGAGGACGACCATAGCCTCAACCACGCTATGGCGAGACTGTTGTCTGCCAACGGCTTCGATGTGCGCACGTTCGATTCTGGCGAGGCCTTGCTCGCTGACGCCGCCATCGTAGAGCTCGATTGCCTGGTGATCGACATTCAATTGCCCGGGATGTCAGGGCTGCAGCTCTCGCAGAGCCTTTCCCACAGAGGCATCCGCACGCCCTTCATTATCGTCACTGCACACGATGAGCCCGAGCATCGTCACGAAGCGATGGGGCTGGGTGCGGCGAGCTACCTGACCAAGCCGTTTTCGCGGGTGACCTTCATCGACGCTGTGATCACCGCTATGGCGCTGCCTCCGACCGCAAAGCCTAGCTGAGCATTGCCCCTGCTACGGAATGCTGTCCGTGCCGCCACCGTTCAAACTCTGCTGATCTGCAGCAATGGCCGACGTCGCGGGACGTTTGCGCGCGGCATTAAAGTGAGAGTCTCATGGCAATGCGAACGACACCGTTGGTTGTGATCGAAGGTCTCGCCTGGATCACGGGCGTGCTGGCCGTCGCTGGGTTTACCACCGCACGGTATTTCGATACGTCCGCTCGCAACGCGGATCTCGCGTCTTTCGAGCACGCTCGCAGTACGGTCGCGATGGGGTTGCCTCCTCCGAGCAGTTCCTTCCAGGCGGATATCGTGGACATGTCGCTTTGGTCGCGCACTCGCATCGAGCGGTATCGACAGGCGCTCCTCACATCCACACCAGCAGCTGCGATCTTGCGAATTCCTTCACTGAATATGCGCGTGCCGGTGTATGAGGGCACCAGCGAGCAGAACTTGCATCGGGGTGCAGGACGAATCGAGGGCACGGCACGCCTCGGGGAGACTGGCAACATCGGCATTGCTGCTCATCGCGACGGATTTTTTCGTGCTTTGAAAGATATCGTCGCGGGCGATGAGGTCATCGTCGAATCCATCCATTCGACGGAGCTCTATCGAGTCGTTGATACGCGAATCGTCGAGCCTTCGGATGTTGCAGTCCTGCAGCCGACTGAAGATTCGATGGTTACCCTGGTGACTTGCTATCCCTTTTACTTCATGGGCTCTGCGCCCCAGCGCTTCATTGTCCGTGCGCAGCGTGTCGAGGCACAGCCCGCGCCGGCCTCGACCACTACCACCACCACTACCCGTCTCTCCTCGTTGAGGTGATTCGATCAGTCAAGCATTTTGCGTCGAAATGCCAGGCCTGCCGCCAACATCAACAGAGCGAGACCCATGACTCCTGCTGAAGGCAGGAAGTTACCCGTGTGCGGTAACGCCGCCGCCATCTGTTCGTGGTGCTCGACCTGGATCGGCACGACAACCAAATGGGCCGTCTGGGTCTCAGTTTCCGGGAACTGTGCCGCGAGTCGATCCTCTGCGATGTAGAACTTCAACTTGTCGCCAGGGCGAAGATTCGCAACGGGCGTTGCCTTACCGTCAATATAGAGATTGGTCTCGGGAGGTGGCGTAAGTGTCATCACTCCGCCATCTTTGAAATTCACGGCAAGGCGTTCGCCGCGATTCTCATTCTTTTTGACAGTTCCTTCGAACTTCACGAACTTCTTGCCATCGCGAGTTTCCACGGACTGGCAAGCGGCCGCGATGTTCGGGTACATCTCGAGCGAACGCTCGGACCATGTAATGCTGCTGCAGTCATTTGCAGTGGACGTAAAAGAGCGGTCGATATGTGAGTCCTGCGCATGTGCGAAGGATGCACACGCGAGCAAGCTGGCCAATCCAACACTGATTTTCAACTTCATGGTCGTTACTCCCGGAGAGCGGTTATGGAAATCGTCACTCCCTATGGTTGTCCCGGCCTGAGCAAGCAGCATCAGAACGCAGTGCCACTCACCGCGCCTTGCATACCTATTGATCGGCAACAGCTCGCCGGGCGCATAGTCCACCTTTGCCCGACGAACACGTCTCATGTCGAGAGTTGTCCAGGAAACAGGGCCGCGAGGGTGGCTCACACGTGGACTGCCCCGCTCGATCGTGATCGCCACGCTTGCCCTCTTCTGCTTCGCCGGTTGCTCCTCGCTGCGTATACGGCCTCAGCAGCAACAGCGGCAGCAATCCGAGCAGCGCACCTCCATGCTCCAGGAGGTGCAGCTCAAGGTCATGCGCTATGCGGATGAATACAGCGGTGCGCTGGTCGATCCGCTGGGACGATTCGCTGCGCAGGCCCAATCACCCGAAGAACGTCTGGCCGCGCAGAACTGGCGATTGAGTCAGGCCACCTCCGCATACACGATTGCGAGTGGACCCAACCCTGTCATCAATGCACTGGACATGATCGTCCTCGCGACGCTCAGCCGCATGGTTCTGGAGGATCGCTGGGTTGGAGAGTTGTACGGCGATCGAGCCATGCCGTTGGTGAACATCCATCGCGATCTGGAGCAACGGGCCTGGATTCTGGTGGAAGGAGTTCTCAACGGCGATCAGCTGACGCAGCTCCACGCAGTCATCGAGGAATGGCGAGCGGTGAATCCCAAGGTACGCGCCGTCGCACAGATTCGATTTGCCGATTTCGCCGCAGTCACACGCAGTACCAGCCGTGATCAATCACAGGCAAACAACAGTCTCTTCTCACTGATCGGAATCGATCCGATGAAGAGCATCGATCCCGCCGTGCGCGAGATCGAGCAGACAAGGCTGCTGGCTGAGCGCACGATCTTCTACGTCCAGCGAGCGCCCAACCTGCTTGATATGCAGATTGAACGACTCGTCTACCAACTGGCAGTTGCGCCCGAAGCCACGCGGACACTCGCCGACATTCAGCGGGTATCGACGGCTGCCGAGGCAATCGGACAGCTCGCGAATCAGGCGCCTTCAATCATCGCGAACGAGCGTCAGGCATTGATCGAACAAGCGACGGATACATTTCTGTCTCAACAGAAGAAGCTGCAGGACTTGCTCGTAGAAACCAAAGCGATGCTGGATGCCGGAACACTGGCTTCAGACTCTCTGGGCGACACTGTGAAAGCGACCGATGCATTCGTTGCCAGGATCCAGGGAAGAATGGATGCACGGCGGGCCACGGCGGAAG
>JBJMWN010000055.1:0-3544 GCA_045810085.1 Povalibacter sp.
TACTGCACGCCCGGTCAAATCATGTCCGCGGTCGCAATGCTGAAAGAGCCGTGGGGTTCAAACGACGCTGAAGTACGCGAAGCGATGAGCGGCAACATCTGCCGCTGCGGCGCGTACTCGAACATTCTCGCCGCGGTGCAATCTGCCCGCGGCAAAGCGTGAGATCAGGAGTCGCACGATGAACACTTTCGATCTCGTGACTCCGCAATCCATCAACGATGCGGTCAAGGCACAAGCGCGGTCCAACACCGCACAGCAAGGCGCCAATGTCCGCTTCATTGCAGGCGGCACCAATCTCGTCGACTACATGAAGATCAATGTCGAGAAGCCGGCGCAGATCATCGACATCAATTCACTTGCGCTCGATGCGATCAAAGCGACTTCCGATGGCGGCCTGCAGATCGGCGCACTGGCACGTAACTCGGACGTTGCTCACGACGCGACGGTGAAGAGCAAGTATCCGGTGCTCTCTCAGGCTCTGTTATCGGGTGCTTCACCGCAGTTGCGCAACATGGCTACCACTGCCGGCAATCTGCTGCAGAAAACACGCTGCGTCTATTACCGCGACACCAACGCTCGCTGTAACAAGCGCGTCCCTGGCAGCGGCTGCGATGCTCTCGAAGGTCACAACCGAATGCTCGCGATTCTGGGTACGAGTGAACACTGCATCGCGAACAATCCTTCGGATCAGAACGTCGCATTGATGGCACTCGACGCGAGTATTCATATTCAAGGTGTGAAGGGCACCCGCGTGGTGCCGATCGGCGAGTTCTACAAGCTGCCGGGCACGACGCCTCACATCGAAACCGTGCTCGAGCCGGGCGATTTGATAACGCACGTAACCCTGCCCGCGCCGCAGTCGGGAACACGAAGTGTGTACCTCAAGCTCCGCGATCGTGCGTCCTACGAATTCGCGTTGGCATCCGCAGCCGTCGTCTTGAGACAAGGGGCTGGTGGCACGGTGGAATTCGCTCGCATCGCCTTGGGCGGCGTGGGCGCGATTCCCTGGCGCTCACCGCAGGCAGAGCAACAGCTGATGGGAAAGACTGCGAGCGATGCCACCTTCGCACAAGCCGCGGAAGCTGCATTGCGAGAGGCGAAACCGGCGAGCGAGAACGGCTTCAAAGTGGAACTCGCCAAACGGTGTCTAGTGCACGCATTGCGCCAGACTGTCCAGAACGCGTGAGGCGCCCATGGATCGCATAACCGAATCGAAAGTCATCGGCGTCGCCACACCGCGCATCGACGGCGCGCTAAAAGTTAGCGGCATCGCTTCCTACGCATCCGATCACCACTTTGAAGGCCTGCTGCACGCCATTCCTGTGTGCGCGACCATCGGCAACGGGACTGTGACGAAGATCGACACGACTGCTGCCGAAAAGATGACAGGTGTCGTCGCCGTCTATCACCGCGGCAACATCGGCACGTTCTATCGCGTTGCACCTTCCGATGGCGGCGGACCGCGCATCGATGAAACGCGACCACCGCTCGAGGATGATGTGATCCGCTACTACGGACAGTATGTGGCGGTGGTCGTCGCGCAGACACTCGAGCAGGCCCGCGCAGCAGCCGAGCAAGTGAAGGTGAGCTATCGATCCGATCGCGCGGAAATCTCACGCAAGCTTCTCAACGCCACACCTGCGCCGGAAGCCGGGTCTGACAAGAGCAAGCGCGGCGATGTCGACGGCGCTCTGCAAAAGGCCGCGGTCAAGCTCGATGAGACATACAGCACGCCGGTCGAAACGCACAATCCCATCGAGCTGCATGCATCGGTCGCAGTGTATGACGGCAAGAGTTTCACGCTGTACGAAACCTCGCAGGCAGTCGTGAACCACCGCGATGTCATGGCCCACATGCTTGGCGTGCCGACGGACCAGGTGAAAGTAGTTACGAAATTTCTGGGTTCAGGATTCGGTGGCAAGTTATGGCCGTGGCCGCATGCGTTGCTCGCGGCTGCATGCGCTCGCAATCTCAAGCGGCCGGTGAAGCTCGTCGTGACTCGCCAGATGATGTTCCATAGCACCGGACATCGCCCGGTCACGGATCAACGCATTCGTCTCGGCGCTGAGTCCAATGGCAAGCTGATCGCGTTGAGTCAGGAGTACGCGAATCACACGGCGATCAGTGATGACTACAGCGAGGACTGTGGTGAAGCGACGCCGTTCATGTACAGCACGCCGAACCTGAAAGTCAGTGCGGCACTTGCTCGTCGCAAAGTCGGCACGCCAACGCCGATGCGTGGACCCGGCGCGGTGCCTGGACTGTTTGCACTCGAATCGGCAATGGATGAGCTTGCGATCAAGCTGAACATGGATCCGGTGCAGCTTCGCCTGATGAATGAGCCATCGATCGATGAGAGCAAGAACCTGCCGTTCTCATCGCGGCACTTGAAGGAGTGCCTCACTACGGGTGCAGACAAATTCGGCTGGTCGCAACGCACGGCAGGCATCGGCTCGATGAAGCGCGATGGCATGACGATCGGTTGGGGTGTCGCTGCGTGCTCCTGGGGTGCGATGCGTGCGGACGCGGAAGTCACGGTCGAGTTCCGGCAGGACGGCAGGATACGAGTCGTCAGTGCAACTCAGGACATCGGCACCGGAACGTACACGCTCGTCGCCCAGATCGTAAGTCACGCGACTGGTGTACCGGTCGATCGCATCGACGTCGTGCTCGGCGATTCATCGCTTCCGCCCGGCCCCATTTCCGGCGGCTCGTGGGTTTCAGCATCGATGACGCCCGCGACACTGCAGGCTGCACAGAACGCCACGAAATCATTGCTCTCCGCAGCGGTGAAGCTCCAGGGTCCCTTCTATAAGAAGCAGGCGGGCGAACTCGAGCTGTCCGCTGGCGCCATTCGCGCGAAAGCAGGTGGGCAGTCCGTTGCCGTGAGTGATGTGATGCGAGCAGGCAAGATCCAGGTGATCTCCGGTCACGGCAAGTCCACGGGCACACTTCTGCTGGAGCAGCCGAAATTTTCTTCGCTTTCCTTCGGCGCGCATTGTGGAGAAGTCACATGGCTGCCGGAAATCGCACGCTTGCGTGTCAGTCGCGTCGTCACCGTGATCGACGCTGGCCGCATGATCAATCCGCGGCCCGCTCGCAACCAGATCGAAGGCGCTGTGGTGATGGGCGTCGGCATGGCGCTTCTCGAAGAGACGCTCTATGACGCTCGCAACGGCAAACCTGTGAACGACAATCTCGCCGACTATCTGGTCGCAACGCACGCCGACGCGCCACACGTCGACGTGACATTCCTCGACTATCCCGACTACAACCTCAACGAAATCGGTGCGCGCGGCGTCGGCGAAATCGGGCTCGCAGGTATTGCAGCCGCGATCACCAATGCCGTGTATCACGCGACTGGACTCAGAGTTCGCAATCTTCCGGTGCGGATCGAAGATCTGCTCACGGCACAGACAAAGTCCGTCGCATGACTACTCGTGCGACCTTCCGCACATCGCAGAAGGTCGCGCGAGTTGATGAGAGTCAGCGGTCGTACACGAAGGTTCCCACCGTTCGCTCGCCGGTCGTCACATCGGTTTCC
>JBJMWN010000056.1:0-27698 GCA_045810085.1 Povalibacter sp.
CACGATGATCGGTATGCGAATGAACAACATCTGCAAGTTGCGGATGAACAGCAGACGCGTTTGTCCTTGCGCCATGCCCAGCGGTTCCGAAAGCGAGCCAAGCGTCTGCAGCGCGAATACAGAGGCGAGCACCTGCACGACAAAAATTACGGGCTCCCATTTGTCGCCCATCGTGAGACGAATGAGCGGATCTGCAATCAATGCAGCACCGAAGCCCGCCGGCAACGCGACAGCAGTGACCAACGATTGCGCGCGTTGATAGGCCGAGGCCAAGCGTGCCGGGTTGTCGCGAATGCCGGAGAACGCTGGGAAGATAACCTTCGTCAATGGGGAAGTCGTTTCACGCGTTGGAATCTGAGCGAGGTTGCTGCCGACTGTGTAGTGGCCCAGCGCGCCCATGCCAAGCG
The DNA here is from genome assembly GCA_045810085.1 of Povalibacter sp. Classification (GTDB taxonomy): domain Bacteria; phylum Pseudomonadota; class Gammaproteobacteria; order Steroidobacterales; family Steroidobacteraceae; genus Steroidobacter. The sequence continues at coordinate 408 of JBJMWN010000056.1, forward strand.
CACGACCGATCAACAGATAGTCGAAGCGCCAGTTCAGTGTGTTCACAATCTGGCCGCCGGTGAGCCAGATGGAAAAAGACATGAGTTCTTTCAGATGAGCAAACGAAACACTTGGGCGATACGGAAGAATCGTGTACGACACGAGCACGTTCGTCAGCTGCATCGCGAGCGTGCCGATCACTAGAGCCCAGTAGCTTCTGTAGTAATAGGCGATTGCGATCGACACCAGGAAGCCGGCTAGCTTCTGCGCAACGTTGAGCACGAACTCCTGCCAGAAGATCAGATCACGTTGCAGCATGATGCTGCGCGGATTGGTGAGCCCGCCGAGAAACACACTGGCGCCCAGAGCCGCCATGACACCCACGAGTCGCTCGTCGTGATACATGCCTGCGACTGGTGTACCAGCCGCCGCAAACACAATGCCCAGCACCAAACCTCGCAGCGCGTTCAGTGTCCATGCGGCATCGAAGTGAGATCGGGTCGGTGCCTCATGTCGAACGAGTGCCATCGAGAGAGATAACTCGGTGACGCTCTGCACGATCATCAACATGGTTGTCGCGAGCGACACCACGCCGAAGTCATCCGGCACGAGTAAGCGCGCCAGGAAAATGGTGCTCAACAGCGACAGTGCGTTCACGATGGCGCGCGACGCGCTCAACCACGCACTGCCTTTGATCAGTCGTCCACTGATGTTCTTCATCGCCGCTGCCACTTATGAAGGCACGGCATAACGCGATGTGACCATCGCTTACATATACACAATCGTCTGCTTCCGGCGAATACGAAGAGGGGCGAACAGGGTCGAATGCCCAGCGAGCGCTACGCACCACGGCGCTTGAAAGTTCCGACATGGACGCAGCTGTCGCGAATCGCTAACACAAGGCTGAGTTCTCACAGGAAAGCTCAAGCAATGATTGAGCCAGCTGCGACCTCACGAGCACGCGGCTGAGAGCAGCGCTTCGAGACACATCGCGACGAATGAGCAATTGCGCCACTTCGCTCGCACTCGTGTCGAAGTCGAAATGCAAATGGCGCTGTGTTGAATCATGCATGCGAAGTCATCGCACAAAAAAAGAAAGCCCCGCTTGCGCGGGGCTTTCTGGTCCATCGAGCTTGTCGCCAGCGAACGTGTCGCCGACTGACTCGCTTTACATGTCCATGCCGCCCATTCCGCCCATGCCGCCCGGCGCGCCATGTGAATGCTCAGCTTCGTCCTTCGGAGCTTCAGCAATCATCACTTCGGTCGTGAGCAACAGGCCGGCAACCGAGGCTGCGTTCTGCAGAGCCAGACGCGTGACCTTGGTTGGATCCAGGATGCCCAGCTCGAGCATGTCGCCATACTCGCTGGTCGCCGCGTTGTAGCCGTAGGTGCCCTTGCCTTCCTTCACCTTCGCGAGCACGACAGCAGCATCTTCACCAGCGTTGGTGACGATCTGACGCAGCGGCTCTTCGATGGAGCGGGACAGGATGCGGATACCGAAGGCCTGATCTTCGTTCTTGGCTTCGAGCTTCTCGACAGCCTTCTGAGCGCGGATCAGTGCAACGCCACCGCCAGGAACCACGCCTTCTTCAACAGCAGCGCGGGTCGCATGCAGCGCGTCTTCAACGCGAGCCTTCTTTTCTTTCATTTCGATTTCGGTCGCAGCACCGACCTTGATCACGGCAACACCGCCGGAGAGCTTCGCAACGCGCTCCTGCAGTTTTTCCTTGTCGTAGTCAGAGGTGGCTTCTTCGATCTGGCGACGGATCTGCTCGACGCGAGCCTTGATGTCCGCGTTCTTGCCTTTGCCGTCGATGATCGTGCTGTTCTCTTTCTCCACGACGATCTTCTTGGCTTCGCCAAGATCGTTCAGCGTGGCTTTCTCGAGCGACAGACCGACTTCCTCGGAGATCACAGTGCCGCCGGTGAGGACAGCGATGTCCTGCAGCATGGCCTTGCGACGATCGCCGAAACCAGGAGCCTTCACAGCAGCGACCTTCACGATGCCGCGGATCGTGTTGACGACCAACGTCGCGAGCGCTTCGCCTTCGACGTCTTCGGCAACGATCAGCAACGGACGGCCAGCCTTCGCGATGCCTTCCAGCAGCGGCAGCATTTCACGAACGTTCGAGATCTTCTTTTCGTACAGCAGAATGTACGGGCTTTCGAGCTCCGCAGTCTGGTTCTGCTGATTGTTGATGAAGTAAGGCGAGAGGTAGCCGCGATCGAACTGCATACCCTCGACGACGTCGAGTTCGTTCTGCAGGCCCGAACCTTCTTCAACCGTGATCACGCCTTCTTTGCCGACCTTTTCCATCGCATCTGCAATGGTCTTGCCGATCGACTCATCGGAGTTCGCGGAGATCGTGCCGACCTGCGCAATCGCCTTCTGATCTTTGCAAGGCTTGGAGAGCTTCTTCAGCTCTTCGACAGCAGCGGTGACACCAGCGTCGATGCCACGCTTCAGGTCCATCGGGTTGGCGCCAGCGGCGACAGCCTTCAGACCTTCGCGAACGATCGCCTGCGCCAGAACGGTCGCAGTGGTCGTGCCATCACCAGCTTCATCAGAGGTGTTGGAAGCAACTTCCTTCACCATCTGCGCGCCCATGTTCTCGAACTTGTCCTTGAGCTCGATTTCCTTCGCAACAGACACGCCGTCCTTCGTGACGGTCGGAGCGCCGAAGCTCTTCTCGAGCACCGCATTGCGGCCTTTCGGGCCAAGCGTCGCCTTCACGGCGTTTGCAAGGATGTTCACACCCTTGAGCATTCGCGCGCGGGCGTCATCGCTGAAACGTACTTCTTTAGCAGCCATAGTCGATAAACCTCTTGTCTTGAATTCTTGCGGAAGGGATCGAGTTATTTCTCGATGACGGCCATGACATCTTCCTCGCGCATCACGAGGAGGTCTTCGCCGTCGACCTTCACTTCGGTGCCGCTGTACTTGCCGAAGAGGATGTTGTCGCCGACCTTCACGTCCAGCGGACGGACTTCGCCGTTCTCGAGGATCTTGCCCTTGCCCACGGCGATGACTTTGCCCTTGATGGGCTTCTCGGTCGCCGAGTCCGGGATCACGATGCCGCCGGGAGATGTGCGCTCCTCTTCAAGGCGCTTGATGATCACGCGATCGTGCAATGGACGAATTTTCAGTTTGTCAGCCATAACTCAAACCTCGAAAAGGTCTAATTGGGGGTAGGAACGAATCTGGAGTTGCAGGGGGTGGGGGTCGGTCGATCGGTGTTGCCTTCGGCCGTTAGCACTCACCCCTGGCGGCTGCTAATGATAGGGACGCAATGTTTAAATTCAAGCTGCGCGAGTGTTCTCAGTTGCCGACGAACGGCCTGATCCGCATGAATTCTTTGTCTGGAAAGTTCAGTTGGCCCTACTTGAGCTGCTATGCAAGTCACTGATCCTGTTCTGGTTGCACTCACTACCTGCCCTGATGAGCAGTCGGCGAAGACCATCGCCGAAACTCTTGTGCGAGAACGACTCGCCACGTGCATCAACCGAATGTCAGGGGTCAGATCGTCTTACTTCTGGAACGGAGCGTTGCAGGACGAGCCCGAAATTCTGTTAATCATGAAGACCACGCCTGCGCGGATCGGTGAACTTGAGGCACGGCTCAAGGCCATTCACCCCTACGAGGTTCCAGAATTGGTGGTCCTGCCAGTTACGGGCGGGAACGAACACTATCTCGAGTGGATCCGACAAGGCGTCGCAGTGAAGGAAGGATGATGAAAGAGATCAGGCGGCTCGCTACTGGCTACTGGCTACTGGCCCGAATCGGATTCGCTCTGACCGGGCTAAGCGTCTTTGCGGCGCCGCTCTGGGCGGCGGAAGACTTCCTGCCGCCGCAACAGGCCTACAAGTACACGGCTCACGTCGAGAATGATCAGCTGATCGTCAGCTGGAAGATCGAGAAAGGCTATTACCTGTACAAGAAAAAGATGGGTGTCGCCTCGAGCATGTCCAGCGTGCAGCTCGGCGATCCAGCCTGGCCCAAGGGCGAATCGCACAAGGACGACTACTTCGGCGAGCAGGAAATCTATCGCGGAAACGTCGAGGTGCCAGTTCCCATCAAGTTCGGCGCAGCTCGGCCCGACAAGCTCGCGGTCGAACTAAAGCTGCAAGGATGCGCGGACGCCGGCTTGTGTTATCCACCGCAGAAATGGACCACTGAGGTCGTTATTCCAGCCGCGGCGAAACCAGCAAAAGGCGCCGACCTGCGGTCTTTCCTGCAGCCTAAAAAAGCCACGAACGGCGAATTTCTGCCGCCGGATGAAGCCTTCAGGTTCGGCCCCGGCGTCGAGAGCGCTGATCGAGCATTGCTGACCTGGGTCATTGCGGACGGGTATTACCTGTACAAGTCGCGGATCTCGGTGGTCAGCGAGACGCCCGACGTTCAGGTCGGCCAGATCGCGCTGCCGAAAGGCGATCCCAAGCACGACGAAAACTTCGGTGATGTGGAGGTCTATCACCAGCTGCTCGAAGCCACCTTGCCCATCGCACGCTCGGCAGGTGCGGGTCGCACATTGGATTTGAAAGTGACCTATCAGGGCTGTGCCGAGGGTGGCCTTTGCTACAACCCGATCACCAAGAACGTCAGTCTGCTGCTGCCGGCAAGTGAGAAGGCGAGCGTGCTGCCCGCAGCGTCCGTCAATCCGGCGAATCGTTCGGCACCGGTGGCAGAACAAGATCGACTGGCTGCCGCACTGCAAGGCGATAACTTGGCCTATGCGCTTCTCACGTTCTTTGCCGCTGGATTGCTGCTGTCACTGACGCCCTGTGTATTGCCGATGATCCCCATTCTTTCGGGAATCATTGTCGGACAGGGCGAGAACGTAACGCGACGACGCAGCTTCTCGCTCGCGTTCACCTATGTCCAAGGCATGGCACTGACCTACGCCGCCGCTGGTGCGATTTTCGTGGTCGCGTTCAAGCAGGCACCGCAGGCTTTCTTTCAGCAACCCTGGATTGTTTCGCTGATGGTTGCGCTGTTCGTAGCGCTCGCGTTCGCCATGTTCGGCACCTACACGCTCCAACTGCCTGCGGCGATGCAAACGAAGCTCACCGACGCGAGCAATCGTCAGCGATCAGGCACCTTCATTGGCACCTTCATCATGGGCGCGCTGTCGGCACTGGTCGTCACAGCGTGCGTGGCCCCGGCGATCATCGCGGCGCTCTCAGTGATCAGTCAGTCGCGACAGATCCTCCGTGGAGCGGCAGCGCTGTACGCCACGGGGCTTGGCATGGGCGTGCCTCTGTTGATCGTCGGCGCTTCCGCCGGAACCCTCCTGCCAAAGGCGGGGCCGTGGATGGACACGGTCAAGCAGATGTTCGGTGTGGTGTTCCTCGGCGTCGCGATCTATCTGGCACAGCCACTGCTGCCTGATGCTGTTTCGATGCTGCTGTGGTCAGCCTTGGCTGCCCTCTCAGGGTTCTGGATCTTTTCGCTCAAAGGACGTGGCGGCGCACCGGTCGCGGCTCCTCTGCGGGGCGCCGGATTGATGTTGCTGGTCTATGGAATTCTTCTGTTGATCGGAGCCGCTTCGGGTAGTCATGACCCGCTGCAACCGCTCAGTCACTTGAAGGCAAGCACTACGACGACCGTTGCCCAAGCGCAGGGAGTGAAATTTCAACGCATCAAATCCATCGCCGATCTGGATGGGCGAGTAGCAGCTGCAAGTGCAGCGGGCAAACCCGTGATGCTCGACTTCTATGCAGACTGGTGCACCTCCTGCAAAGAGATGGAGAAGTACACCTTCACCGATCCAGCCGTTCAGGCAGCCCTTGGCGATGCGGTGTTGCTGCAAGCGGATGTGACTGCGAACGATGAACAGGATCAGGCGTTGCTGAAGCGTTTCGAGATCTTCGGACCGCCGACGATTGCCTTTTTCGGTGCTGACGGCCTCGAGCGCCGCAACTTCAGGCTGGTAGGATTCGCGCCCGCTGAAAAGTTTCGGGACCATGTGACCGCGGCTTTCGGTGCGAGTTGATCGATCGTTTCTCTCCAGGAACGTTCAAAGAAACTGGACGATGAGGGCGAGGTTGCTCGGGCACTCTCGTAGCCGATCGCTGTCATCGTTCTCTTTTACTTGTTGCGGAACTGCGGTCCGCAACCGCGCGAGGTCAGGTGAAGACAATTGTTTATGGTGCTATTGCGATCGCTGCTGCGGCCGGCGGGTTCGCGCTCTATCGATTTGGCATCGCGCCTTCCATTGAGCCTGCTCCCGTAGAAACCCTCGCTCCTCCTCCCGCGGTTGCGAATCCTCCAGCCGAGGCCGAGTCGCCGATCCCGACAGATCTGCCGGACTTCACTCTTCCCGATCGCGACGGGAAGCCAACCTCCATCCGAAGCTGGACAGGCAAGTCGATGATCGTGAACTTCTGGGCCACATGGTGCGGGCCATGCCGCCGGGAGATCCCGCTGCTCAAAAAGATCCAGCAGGAACACGGACCGGAGGGATTTCAGGTCGTTGGAGTTGCGGTGGATTTCCGTGACGACGTGCTGAAGTACGCCAAAGAGATGGCGATCGACTATCCCTTGCTGATCGGTGAGGAAGGAGGACTCGAAGCCGTCAATCTGTTCGGAATGCCCTCGGTCGGCTTCCCGTTCTCAGTGTTCACTGACCGGGAAGGACGGATCGTCATGACTCACCTGGGTGAACTTACCAAGGAACAGTCGCAGGTCATGCTGGATGCGGTGACCCGCGTCAACAGCGGCGAACTCACTCCGGTGCGAGCCCGAACCGTTGTGGCCGCACAACTCGCCAAGATGAAGCCGTCCTGAGCTGATCGCCTCCGCTCGCACATCGGCCGATCCAGTTTTCTCCCAGTTTTCATCAGGTGTCCTCGACGGCGCTCCGAAGAACGGACGTCAAACAGAGAATCGTCTGTTGCGAAATAGCGGCCAATGGCGTCCACCAGCCAACGGCAACGATGCGAAAGCATCGCTAAAAGATCACAAAACTGGTACAAATCGCGCCCATCTCCGGCTAACTGAAACCAGACGAGTCGAAACGACCCGCCCATGGCCCATCTTCTGTTACTCAATGGTCCCAATCTCAACCTGCTCGGTACGCGCGAGCCTGGGACGTATGGATCTATCTCGCTCGACCAGATTACGGCTCGGGTCACGCAGCTTGCCTCGGAAGCGGGTCATCACGTTTCGAGCTTTCAGAGCAACTCTGAATCGGCCCTGATCGAGCGGATTCACGAGGCGCCCGGCATGCACGTCGCCTTCATCATCTTCAACCCGGCAGCGTTCACGCATACCAGCATTGCGCTTCGGGACGCGCTCCTCGGCGTACGCACGCCGTTCATCGAGGTGCACCTGAGTAACGTTCATTCGCGAGAAGTCTTCAGGCATCACTCGTACTTCTCCGATATCGCTGTTGGAACCATCACTGGGTTGGGGGCGGTTGGATATGAGTTGGCGCTGCGCGCCGCCAGTCACTATCTCTCCCAAGGCTCTGCCACAGCTCCGCACTCCGGACTGACCCGCAAGTAGGAAAAGAACAAGAGGACATCGCATGGATATCCGTAAAGTCAAAAAACTCATCGAATTGCTCGAAGAATCCGGCATCGCTGAAATCGAAATCAGCGAAGGCGAGGAATCCGTTCGCATCAGCCGCTATCCCCCAGGTGGTCAGTCGGCTCAAGCACCCATCATTCATTACGCGCCTGCTCCGGCAGCCGCTCCAGCGCCTGCCGCAGCCGCACCTGCTGCTCCAGCACCGCCCCCGCCACGTACTGATCACACCGTGACAGCTCCGATGGTCGGAACGTTCTATTCGTCCGCAACGCCGGGCGCGAAAACGTTTGTCGACATCGGCAGCGAAGTGAACGTCGGCGACACGCTGTGCATCATCGAAGCGATGAAGATGATGAATCAGATCGAATCGGACAAAGCTGGCCGCGTCACCGCGATCCTGGTGAAGAATGGCGAGCCGGTCGAGTTCGGCCAGCCGCTGTTCATCATCGAGTAAGCAACTAGGCCCTAGGCATCAGGCTCTGGTCGGACGCGCTACGCGCAGGACGACAGCCTTCGTCCTAGGCTCGTTCGGAATTCTTAACCTAGCGCCTGGGGCCTAACGCCTTCCTAAACACATGCTCGAAAAAGTCGTCATTGCTAATCGCGGTGAAATCGCACTTCGCATTTTGCGTGCGTGCCGCGAACTTGGAATCAAAACGGTGGCCGTGCACTCGACCGCCGACTTCAATCAGAAACACGTTCTGCTCGCCGACGAATCGGTCTGTATCGGGCCTCCCGCCTCGAAGGACAGCTATCTCAACATGCCGGCGATCATCAGCGCCGCAGAAGTGACCGATTCGGTCGCGATTCATCCGGGCTACGGATTTCTCTCTGAGAACGCAGACTTCGCTGAGCGCGTCGAGAAGAGCGGCTTCATTTTCGTAGGGCCCAAACCTGAAACGATTCGCTTGATGGGCGACAAGGTCTCGGCGATCCGCGTGATGAAAGCAGCGGGCGTGCCTTGCGTACCGGGTTCTGACGGACCGCTCGGCACCGATGCTGAGGAGACGTTCCGGATCGCGCGCGAGATCGGTTATCCCGTGATCATCAAGGCATCTGGTGGCGGTGGTGGTCGCGGCATGCGTGTTGTTCACAGCGATGCGACGCTGCTCAACGCGATCAATGTGACGCAAGCGGAAGCACTGGCGGCCTTCGGAAATCCCGAGGTCTACATGGAGAAGTTCCTCGAGAAGCCGCGGCACATTGAGATCCAGGTACTCGCTGATCACTACGGCAACGTCATTCACCTGGGCGAGCGCGATTGCTCCTTGCAGCGCCGCCATCAGAAAGTGATCGAAGAAGCGCCTGCGCCAGGCATCACGCCAAAACAGCGCAAGATGATTGGTGATCGGTGTATTTCAGCCTGTCGCGACGTTGGGTATCGCGGCGCCGGCACACTCGAATTCCTCTATCAGGATGGCGAGTTCTATTTCATCGAAATGAACACGCGCGTCCAGGTGGAGCATCCGGTCACTGAACAGGTCACCGGCATCGACATCGTCAAGGCGCAATTGCGCATTGCTGCTGGCGAGCAGTTGCCGTGGACGCAAAACGACATCACTGTTCGCGGCCATGCAATTGAATGCCGCATCAACGCGGAAGACCCGAAAGGCTTCGTGCCTTCGCCCGGTCCGGTGAAGCTGTTTCATCCGCCCGGCGGACCCGGCATTCGTGTCGACAGCCATCTCTACAGTGGCTACGTGGTTCCGCCTTATTACGACTCAATGATCGGCAAGGTCATTGCCTACGGTGAAGATCGTGATACCGCGATTGCGCGAATGAAGAACGCACTTTCGGAAATGGTCATCGAAGGAATCAAGACCAACATTCCGCTGCATCAGGAAATCTTCAATCACGCTGCATTCAAAGCCGGTGGCCTGGATATTCACTATCTGGAACGCAGGCTCGGCATCAAGTAGTCAGCAGAGCTCAGACTGCAGGTCGCAGCTGCGGCTGATGAACATCGAGCCGCTTCAAAAGTCTGCTCATCGTTTCAAGCCAGCCGTCCGACTCACTCATGCCTTTCCTGCAAGTCACGCTCGCCATTGGTTCGGCCGATCCGGAAGCCTATGAAGATGCACTGTTCGCCGCAGGTGCACTTTCAGTCACGTTAGAGGACGCAGCTGATCATCCAGTGCTCGAGCCCGCACCTGGGACCACGCCTTTGTGGCCCAACGTACAGATCAAGGCACTGTTTGACGGCGCTGCCGATCCCGACGTTGTCCAGGCAGTGCTGCGATCACAACCGCTGCCAGCGATGCCTGATCCGAACTTCCAACTCATCGAGGATCGAGTGTGGGAGCGCGAATGGCTCAAAGACTTCCACCCGATGCGTTTCGGGAAACGGTTGTGGATTTGCCCCGACGGGCAGCGACCCACAGACGATGAACTACACACGCAAGGATTCAACATCGAGCCGTGCTTCATCGATCTCGATCCCGGCCTCGCGTTCGGAACGGGCACACATCCGACTACGGCCCTCTGTCTCGAGTGGCTGGACGGAGTGGAGCTCAGCGGACGCACGACGATCGACTACGGCTGCGGCTCTGGAATCTTGGCGATCGCGGCTTTGAAGCTCGGTGCAGCCGCGGCGCTTGCTGTGGATATCGATCCGCAAGCACTCGTCGCAACGCAGGAAAACGCTACCCGGAACGGTGTCGACACTCACTTGACCGTGCGCAGTGTCAGCGAGATGACGAGCGCGCCTGCACACCTGCTGCTCGCGAACATACTGGCAGAACCCTTGATCGAGCTTGCTCCCAAGCTTGCTGCGCTGGTCGAACCAGAAGGTCGCATTGTGCTGTCGGGCATCCTGCACGAGCAGGCCTCGCAAGTAGCGAGCCGTTACGCGGCATGGTTTGATATCGCACCTATCACCGTGCGCGACGGTTGGGCACGCATCGACGGTATCCGGAACAAAGACACTTGCTGACTCAGTGCCCCAACTGCCAGACCGCATTTCGCATCACGAGCGACATTCTGCGCGTGGCGAACGGTCAAGTGCGTTGCGGGCGTTGCCATACGCAGTTCGATGCACTCGACCGGCTGATCGAAGAAGAAGGCTCAGAAGAGCCGTCGCAAACGCAGGCCCGCCAGCAAATCGAAGTTGAAGAGCCCGACGCGCACGAAGACATTACGTTAGAAGGTCGCCACATCGAGATCACCGGCACGTATCGCGTCCTCGATGATGCCGACCAGCCGCAAGTGCGACAGGAAGTGACGGAAGAGTGGGTGGAGATCGACGACGTCGACAGCGAAAGCGTCGCTGTTTCTGAGGAGGGTATCGAAGTCGAAGAGGATCTCGAAGAGCGTGACGCCGACGCAGCCGCCGCCAGTTACGCGCGAAGATCGCATGTCTCTCAGCCGGAAACGAAAGCTCGAGGTGAGCGACGCGTCATCGCTTCCCGAACCTGGAACGAAGCGGCACCCGTTCAGGAAACGGCTGAAGACCTTGCACTGATTACGCCTCGAGAACGCACACAGATATCGATCGCGTGGCCGATCCTTGCGATACCCCTCGTTCTCCTGCTTCTCGTACAGATCGTTCATCACTATCGATCTGAGCTCGCGCGGAATCCGAGTGTGGGACCAACGATTCTGAGTATCTACTCGGCGCTGGGATTGCCCCTGACGCCCGATTGGCAATTGCATGCGTACGAGATAAAGCAATGGGGCGTGCTGTCCGATCCGACTCATCCCGGCACATTGAGAGTGCGCGCAACGATCACCAACCGTGCCGCATTCCCGCAGCCCTATCCATTGCTCAAACTCGTTCTGGAAGATCGATGGGGAGATCAGGTTCGCGCTCGCGAGTTCGAACCCGCGGAATATCTCGATCCGGGCACCGCGACTGACCGGATGCTGAGACCCAATGAACCCGCAAACGCAACCATCGATATCGTCGATCCGGGTCCTGACGCTGAAGGTTTCCGGTTCGATGTCTGCATGCGAGGGAATTCCCTCATGCCCGTCTGCGCATCGGACATTCTCCAGTAGCGAAGTGGGCACTGGTTAACGCGATCCACGCGTCCGCGAAAAAAACAATTTCCAATACGGTAAACGGGGCGAGACAGCGGCCCCTGAAGATCGTTAGGATTCGCGCCCGAGTTCCCCTGTGTGATCCATACAGCGAGGCGTTTTGCACCTTGCTGCCATCCACTTCTATGCGCATCGGTCCATATCAACTTGCCAACAATCTGGCGCTCGCGCCCATGGCGGGTGTGACGGATCTGCCGTTTCGATTGTTGTGTCGGCGCATGGGAGCGGGAATAGCCGCTGGCGAAATGCTGACTTGCGATGTGCGTTTATGGCACACCGACAAGTCGCGGCGACGCATGGATCATAGTGGCGAACCCGAACCGCGCGTCGTTCAGATCGCCGGTGGCGATCCACAGATGATGGTCGAGGCTGCTCAGCGCAACGTCGATGCGGGCGCGCAGATCATTGACATCAACATGGGGTGTCCGGCGAAGAAGGTTTGCAACAAGGCTGCCGGCTCAGCATTGATGCGAGATGAAACGCTGGTACGACAGATCCTGGAAGCCGTCGTGAAGTCGGTCGCGGTTCCAGTCACATTGAAAATGCGTACGGGTTGGGATTCCAGCTCGCGAAATGCGGTGTCAATCGCACGAATGGCGGAAGCCATTGGTGTGCAAGCACTCGCGGTTCACGGCCGCACGCGTGCTTGCATGTACCAGGGCGATGCCGAATACGAAACGATTCGAGCGGTCAAGCAAAGTGTCGCAATTCCGATTTTTGCCAATGGCGACATCGACTCACCGCACAAGGCGAAGACGGTGCTTGAACAAAGCGGCGCAGATGGTTTGATGATTGGGAGAAGCGCACAAGGTCGTCCGTGGATCTTCCGCGAGATCAACGCCTACATGCGTTCCGGCATCGTTTGTGACGAGCCTTCCATCGAAGAAGTACGTGATATCATGCTTGCTCACTTGCGTGACCTGCATACTTTCTACGGCAACGAGACCGGAGTCCGGGTTGCGCGCAAACACATTGATTGGTATGCGAAGGGGCGCGCCGCGGCGCACGCTGCTCGACATGCCGTGATGCAGGCGACTGATCCGCACTCTCAGCTCGAGCATGCGCGCGCGTATTTCGATACGCTCGCCGCGGAGCGTCCTTTATTGGACAGTGCTGCCTGACGTCTGCATTGTTCGACAGGATTTGGCGGAGAGCCCATGGCGCCCAAGAAAAAAACGAGAGCTCGGAGAGAGCCCATGATGAGACCTGCAACACGTGCGATGCCTTTGCGAACGATGACCGCAGAGGCACTGAGTTCTTATTTCGAAACGCTCAACGGGCACAAGCCCGGGCAGCTGTACGATCTGGTGCTGCGCGAAGTCGAGGAACCGCTGTTCAAAGCGGTGCTCGATTACGCCGAAGGCAATCAGAGTCGCGCTGCCGATATTCTGGGCATCAATCGCGGCACGTTGCGAAAGAAGCTGAAGACGTACGGATTGTCGAGCTGACAGTCGCACCAAGAAGGTTGTAGACCGTAGGCCTTGGCTGTCTTCTGAAGTCCGAAGCGGCTGACTCGCTTCCTGCTGGACCTAACCTTATCGCCCAGAGCCCACGGATTTTTTCATGTCTTCACAACCTATTCGCCGCGCATTGCTGAGCGTCTCGAACAAAGACGGTCTGGTCGACTTTGCGCGGGCGCTGCACCAGCGCGGAGTGATCCTTCTATCGACGGGCGGCACCGCCGCACTGCTCGAGAAGAATGGAATTGCGGTCACCGAGGTGTCCGCGCACACAGGATTCCCCGAGATCATGGATGGTCGAGTCAAGACACTGCATCCGAAAATTCATGGCGGATTGCTTGGCCGTCGCGGCATCGATGATGAAGTCATGCGCGCTCACGGCATCGAGGCGATCGATCTGGTCGTTGTGAATCTCTATCCGTTCGCGGCGACGGTTGCGAAACCTGATTGCACGTTCGAAGACGCAATCGAAAACATCGACATCGGTGGGCCAGCCATGGTGCGCGCTGCAGCGAAGAATCATGATCGCGTCGCGGTGATCGTGGATCCGCTGGACTACGCCGGCATCCTGGATGAGATCAATGGTGCAGAAGGCGGCGTCTCCGAACAAACACGCCGACGTCTCGCAGCAAAGGCTTACGCTCACACGGCCAGCTACGACTCCGCAGTCGCAAGTTATCTGGCTCGCGTCACCGAAAATGCGTCCGCTGAGTTTCCACCTTCACTGACGCTGCATTTTCGAAAGCGCATGGATCTGCGCTATGGCGAGAATCCTCACCAGACTGGCTCGTTCTATACCGTTGCCGATCTGCAAGGCTCGAGTATCGGCAGCGCGACGCAACTACAAGGCAAGACGCTTTCGTATAACAACATTGCCGATGGCGACACCGCTTTCGAATGTGTTCGTCAGTTCGCCGAGCCTGCCTGCGTCATCGTGAAACATGCGAATCCCTGCGGCGTTGCAGTCGCGGCGGATACGCTTGCCGCATACGACAAGGCGTTCCGGACTGATCCGACTTCTGCGTATGGCGGCATTATTGCTTTCAATCGGCCACTCACAGCGACTACGGCGCGCGCGATCGTCGAACGACAGTTCGTTGAACTGATCATCGCGCCCGAAGTAGATCCGGAGGCATTGGAAGTGTGCGCGCGCAAAGAGAATGTGCGCGTGCTCAGCACCGGCGGCCTCAAGCCCAGCAACATTCGTCACGAGTACCGCAGCGTGAATGGGGGTCTGCTGGTGCAGACTCGCGATGAGGGCATGGTGAGCAAGGCAGATCTGAAGATCGTCACTAAGCGCCAGCCGACGCCCGCCGAACTCGACGACCTGCTGTTCGCGTGGCAGGTGTGCAAATACGTGAAGTCGAATGCGATCATTTATGCGCGTGAACGCACGACGCTCGGCGTCGGTGCTGGTCAGATGAGTCGCGTCGTCTCCAGTCGCATTGCAGCGATGAAGGCCAAGGATGAGGGCCTCGAAGTCGCAGGCGCAGTAATGGCTTCAGACGCTTTCTTCCCGTTTCGGGATGGACTCGATGTCGCGGCGGAGTTCGGCATCAAGGCCGTCATTCAGCCCGGCGGGTCCATGCGCGATAACGAAGTCATCGCCGCGGCGGACGAGCACGGGATGGCGATGGTGCTGACGGGCATGAGGCACTTCAGGCACTGACGTCAGGAGAAAGGCGACTGGCTGCTGGCACTGGCCAGAGCGGCAATGCAATTCCCGACTCGTGAACCCGAAAGCAAGATGATATGGCTAATGCCCGCTTCAGCCTTTTGGCCTGTCGCCAGTAGCCAATCGTCAGCGGCCTTCTATCGGAGCTCTCAGTGAAAGTTCTCATCATCGGTGCGGGCGGGCGTGAACACGCGTTCGCATGGAAGGTCGCGCAGGCGCCGCGCGTCGAAGCCGTGTTCGTTGCGCCGGGCAACGCCGGTACAGCACTGGAACCGCGCGTCACGAACGTCGACATCGCAGCGGACGATGTACCTGCTCTCGTCAACTTCGCGGCACGCGAGCACATCGATCTGACGATCGTTGGGCCCGAAGCGCCGCTGGTTCTCGGTGTGGTCGATGCATTCGAATCGGCAGGGTTGCGTTGCTTCGGGCCGCACAAGGCCGCAGCACAACTCGAAGGTTCCAAAGCCTTCACCAAAGACTTCCTGACGCGCCATCGAATCCCGACAGCGGCGTATGGCACATTCACGAAGGCAACGTTCGATGAAAGCTGGGTTCGTCGGCAGCGCGCGCCGCTTGTGGTCAAAGCCGATGGTCTGGCCGCCGGCAAAGGCGTGATTATTTGCGAGAGCATCGATGAAGCGATCAGCAGCGCGAAAGCCATGTTCGATGGTCAGTTCGGTGCCGCTGGCAACACGGTCGTCATCGAAGAATTTCTGGAAGGCGAAGAAGCGAGCTTCATCGCCATCGTGAGCGGCACGGACATTCTCGCACTCGCCACCTCTCAGGATCACAAGCGTCGTGACGACGGCGATCAGGGGCCCAACACGGGCGGCATGGGCGCGTACTCGCCAGCGCCGGTGGTCACGCCTGGCATTCACGCACGCATCATGAGTGAGGTGATGGAGCCCACTGTGCGCGGCCTCGTCACCGATGGCACACCCTATCTCGGGTTCTTGTATGCGGGCGTGATGATCGCGCCTGACGGCACGCCCAACGTGCTCGAGTTCAATTGTCGTTTCGGCGATCCTGAAACACAGCCGATCATGATGCGACTCAAATCGGATCTCACTGAGCTGTGTGAAGCAGCGCTCGACAAACGTCTCAGGCAGGTCGGCGCGTACTGGGACGATCGCGCCGCGGTGGGCGTTGTGCTTGCAGCAGGTGGCTATCCGGAAAACGTTCGCAAAGGTGATGTGATCTATGGGCTGGACGCGGCCGCAGAACTACCGGGCAAGGTTTTTCATGCGGGAACTCAGCTGCAAGGCGATCAGGTGACGACCAACGGTGGACGAGTGCTTTGTGCCGTCGGACTGGGAACGTCGGTCCGTGAAGCTCAGCAGGCGGCGTACGCACTCGCGGATCGCATTCACTGGGATGGAATTCAGTATCGTCGCGATATCGGCTATCGCGCGATTGCTCGCGAAAAGCAGAAAGAATAAAGAGCCGCGAAAACTGCAAAGGGGACGCGAGAACAACCGAGATCGCGTGAAGCTCAACGTCCGTTGAATTTGCGACTCAGGATTGCTCTCTGACGTCCACCTCGAAGCTCACGAGGATCTGTCCGCCGCTCGAAACATCGAATGCATGTTCCAGCCCTTCCGGACTCGGAAGCAATTGCGACAACGCCTGTAGCTCACTTCGTGGAATCGCGATCCAGAGACCTGTTGGATCACTCTCGAGAGACCAGCCTCCAATCATGGCGGGCCGAACGTTGACTCTGAATGTGTGATTGCGGGGCAGCTCGACATCGAGCTTGATCGCACGCGATGACAGCAATGCATCAAATTCGCTGCGAAGGACTCGTACGCGCAGTGCCCGCTCAGACAGTTTGATGTTCATGCCGCGACTCTAGCCCAACTCGTCGTGGCCTTGGAATGCGTGATGCTTGCGGGCTTCACGCCAGAGTCAACTCATCAATCGTCGTCGACGATCAGAACGGCGGCTCGCGAGAGATCGCCAAGCTGCGTGGAGTTGTCCACGGCGCGTAATTCGACCAGGAAAAGTTCTGTTGATTCCTTGATCGCATCCGAGACCAGTGGAATGGTCAAGGTCACTGAGGTCGCCCCAGGCTTGAATTGCTCGACACCAGGACCGATCGCGGCAAAGTCATCTCCCGCCACGGCAGAGTTCGGCAACAACGTCCATTGGAAAGAGGCCGTAGAGCGCAGACCACCTGAGCGTCGCACGACCAGTCGCACTGCACCGTCGCTCTCCGTTGCTACATAAGTGTCTTTGTCGAACGCGATCCGACTCGGTCCGCTCTTGCTCTTGCTCTGCGCTTCGGGCGGGCTGGCCGCGCCTGCATCGGTCTTCGCGGCAGGCGGTTCCGTTGGTGCGGCAGCCGCCTTAGTAGAAGGTGCATTAGAAGGTGCATTCACTGGCGGCGGCGCGACGGCTGCAGGCGTGGACGCAGCGGCAGAATCCGAGGGAACCGTGGCGGCGGGTGATTCAACGACCGGCTCACTACTCGCAGTCGAAGAGGGTGAACTCTGTGCCGGCTCACTCACTGTCGCGATCGGCAGCGTTTTTGAATCAATCGCAGGAATGCGCAGATAACCTTGCCAATAGGCATACGCGCCGCCGGCCAAAAGCAGCAATGTGACGATGGCAGCGGTTGGGGATCCAGATCGTTCGCGGCGAGGACGACTGGCGACGATCTGCTCGGGGGAAACCAGTCGCTGCGGCACCTCAGCACAACCCAATCCGGCGAGTAACCCAATCACATCGATCTTGCGATCCTCTCGCGCCCACTGCAGTGCCATCTGCAACGTAGACCATTGCGTACGATTCAATCCTTTGACGCGCTGTGGTTTGCGACCCTGAGCACGCGCGAGAGGTGCCGATCGGCCGCCAAACGGATGGTGACCCGACAACAGCTCGTAAGCGATGCACGCGAGGCTGTAGACATCGTCACTCGGTTGAGCAGAGTCACCATTCACTCGTTCTTCGCTGGAGTATGCGAGCGTGCTGGTCTGAGGCGATGCAGCGAGCGGGGCATCGCCAATCCAGGGTTCGTTGCGCTTGGGATCGGCGTACTGACGGCGCACGAAACCGAAATCCATGACCTTCACGTCGCCGTTCGAGGCGAGCATGACATTGCCGGGTCGCAGATCCGCGTGCACGACGCCGCGTCGATGTGCATGTGCGAGTGCCGCACCGATGCTGCCGATGATGCTCAGCGCCCGATCCCTGGCCATCGCACGATGATCGAGCCGATCGAGCACTTCCAACAGGAGCTCACCTTCGAGCAGCTCCATGACCATGAAGAACGTGCCGCCGTCACGATCCAGATCGAAAACGCTGACGATGTTGGGATGTGCGAGCGACTGCGCCTGATGAAACTGCTGCTCTAATTCGGCCAGCGCATGAGGGCTGTCACGATAGTTGAGCTTGAGCACACGCACAGCGACACATCGCGCGGATACATCGAGGTGCGCACGATGGCGATCGAGTGCTTTGTAAACGGTGCCGCTACTACCCCGGCCCAGGATCGTCAGCAGCTCATATCGATCACGCAGAATGCTGCCGGGAGAAGTTCCCTCGTTCGAAGGCGTCTGCCTTACTTTGGGCGGCGGCGGGCGCGTCAGCGGCTCGACGTCGCGATTGAATTGAACGGGGTCGACGAATGCATTTTCGCGGCGCGCAACCGCGGGCTGTTCGTCACGATCGACCATGAGCTTGCGCCACCGCGTGCCTGTCGTGTCCGCGCTGGCCGGCGGCGGTGCTGCCGGCTCGGGAACCGCCTGCGGCGACTGCAGCTCTTTTTCTTCGTCCTCTTCCTCTTCCTCTTCTTCCTCGTCTTCTGTCTGATCAATGACGCCGAAGACCAGTTGCGCGATATCGCTCTTCAGCGAGCGTGCGAGCGAGGCATCAATACGACCGCGGCGCTGATATTGATCGAGCAGCGCCAGCGCATCCCAAGGCGCCTCGGGGTTGCTGCGGCAGATCTCCAGGAAGGACGCCTGCATCTGCGCACGATCGCAACGGCCCGCCGCGTAGTCATCCAGCCATGTGGCCAGATCACCGCGCGAGTCCGTAGTCTCGTCCGCTGGTTCGTTGTCCATCGAAACGCTCATTCTCGGAGTCTATGCCGTGCAAATTCGCAAGACACCTGTCGCCCCACCCCGACTTGTATGCGAGAGGGCGGCGTTTACGCGGACAGATCCTTTTCCATCCGATAATCGTCCATGACGAAGCCACTGCCGATATCCATTACGATCGATTCGGCAATAACGAATCCTAGGCGCTCGTAGGCCGCCACCGCTGCATTCCCTTTGTTGACGGTCAGCCACAGGCGCTCCAGACCCCGCTTTTGGGCCAAGTCTTCGATGAACGCCATGAGCCGTCTGCCGGTTCCGTGACCGCGCTCCTCTCTTAGCAGATAAACCTTGCTGATGAACATCGCACCATCGTCCTGCTCCTGGACCGCCGTGTAGCCGATCAGGCGACGGCTGTCACCAGCAAGCACCAGAAAGTATTCGTAGCCTTGGTCAATCTGCTCGGCGATGGCCCCGACGCTCTGAAATTTGCCGACCATGTACGCGACCTGCTCGCGCCCAATGAGTGGGACGTAATAGTCGTACCAGATTTCCTCGGCTAACGCCGCGAGCCGCGCGATGTCGTTCGGGGTAGTGACCGGTTCAAAACTCAGTGAAGTCATGACGAGAGCGTACGCACATCACCCTGCCCGCTCCAGCGGATCCGATCAAGCGTGCAGAGTGGAGTGCAGCTGCTTCTCATCCAGGCCGTTGCACCACTTCGCGACGACCACGGTGGCAACGCCATTTCCCACGAGATTCGTGAGCGCGCGGGCTTCCGACATGAAGCGATCGATTCCCAGGATGAGTGCCAATGCAGTGACCGGTAACGTGCCGACGGCCGACAAGGTCGCGGCAAGGACAATGAAGCCACTTCCGGTTACACCGGCGGCACCTTTAGAGGTGAGCAGCAGGACAGCGAGCAGCGCAAGCTGATTTGTAAGCGTCAGGGGCGTGTTCGTTGCCTGAGCAATGAATACCGCGGCCATTGTCAGGTAGATCGACGTGCCATCGAGGTTGAACGAATAACCGGTCGGGATGACCAGCCCGACGATGGAGCGAGCACATCCGGCATTTTCCATTTTGCCCATGATGCGCGGCAGGACCGATTCCGACGACGAAGTGCCGAGCACGATAAACAGCTCCTCGCGAATGTAGCGAAGGAAACGCCAGATGCTGAAGCCGTGCGCGCGGGCAATCGTGCCGAGCACCAGGAACACGAACAACAAGCAGGTGGCATAGAAGCACACCATCAACCAGGCAAGGTCTTTGAGTTTGCCAATGCCGTAGTTGCCGATGGTGAATGCCATCGCACCGAACGCCCCGAGTGGGGCCAGACGCATGATCATGCCGATGATTCGAAAGAGCACCTGAGAGAGTCGCTCGATGAAATCCGAAACGATTCGCGCACGCTCGCCGAGTGCATGCAGAGCAAATCCGAACAGGAGCGCGATCAGGAGGATCTGCAGGATCTCGCCTTTCGCGAATGCATCCAGCAACGTCGTGGGTATGACGTTCAACAGGAAGTCGACGATGTTCTGCGACTGCGCCGCCTGCGCATAATCTGCGATTTTTTCAGCGTGGAGCTTGCTGACATCGATGTTCATGCCGGCGCCCGGCTTAACTACGTTGACGACGATGAGGCCGATGATCAGTGCAATCGAGCTCACCACTTCGAAGTACAGCAGCGCCAGCACACCTGTCCTGCCGACAGACTTCATGCTCTCCATGCCAACGATACCGGACACTACAGTGCAGAAAATGATCGGCCCGATCATCATCTTCACCAGTTTGATGAAGCCGTCACCCAACGGCTTGAACGTCACGGCGGTCTCAGGAGCGTAATGTCCCAGCAACACACCGATCGTGATTGCGATCAGGACTTGCAGATAGAGCGAGGCATACCAAGGGGCAGCGCGTTCGGTTTGCATGGATCACGTTGGCGAATGAACTCGTGCCACAGGCTACAGAGAGCCGCAATGGTTGCAAGCTCAACCGGCGCGCGAGCGTGAACGAAGTTCAGCGAGACGAAAGGGCTTAGATGGCCGGTGCGGCGAAGCGTGCGCCGCTTGCGGTGCCAGGTGTGCCATTCACCCAGAGATGACCTTCGCGCGCATGCAGGCGCACGACGAGTCCAAGGGGTCGCACGGCCTCCTTGCATTCAACGGGCAAGCGACCATCGGCGAAATACGCTTTAGCAAGATCGAGAACTGTTGCGGCGGGTCCAGCCATGCCTGGTGTTTGCGGTGTGTGACCCAGAATGCTCACGCGCCAACTTTGTTTGCGCCCACCCGCAGTGCGCAGATCCTTGCAGAAGCGATCCATCAACAGCAGTGATGAACTCAAGGTGTTATCCGTGAGATCGAGTGGCTTATCGTTGTTCGTGGCCACGTATCGTAGGTGCAGGAGCCCACCCACAGGTTGCGTGTCGTCGTACACGCAAATCGCTACGGCGCCGGTGAGCTCAGTCACCAGCAACGTAGGTTCGCGCGTGACGCAATACGCATCAGCTTGAACGATGATTTCCGCGGGCGATGCCGACATTAACTTTGGTTCTCCGGAACGTGAGCGTTCCGAATTCATTATTGCCGGGCGCGTTTCCCGTCGGTTGTGGCCTGCATCACGGAAATCGGTTTGGCGCGTACCGCTCGTCGGATGAAGTGACACGTTTGGCTCACTAGTGTCATTGCTTGGCGACGTCCCGGCTCGCTTGCGGCTCCCTCGGAACAAGCAAATCCTCGCGCCCACCTCAAGCCGGTTTTTTCGGCTCCGGATGTTTCCTGACGCCACCGAACGTCAGTGACCCGGTGGCGAGGAACACTTCGCGAAGGAAATACACCATCGCAGCGGCAAGGCTGAGAAGCGCAATAACGAACGCGATCGCAATGGGTAACGCGAGATCGAGACGCAACGATGAGCTGACGAACAAAGTCGCGACCACCAGCGAGACCAGCAATCCGCACAGCACACATAGCCCAATGGCGCGATTGATCAGACTCGCGCGCTTCGACAGCACACGTAACCTCGTATGTAACTCTTCTGCGAGTTCGGGCGTCGCTGTGATGAGCCGCTCTTCCATGATTCGTGCACGATCGATGATGCGACCGATGCGTGAGGCCAGCACGTTGAGCGTGGTGCCGACGCCTGCGAGCAGGAAAACGGGCGCAACAGCCAATTGAATGACTTGTGCCAGACTGGTGACGTGAGAAACAGAATCCATGACCGGCTAGTTCGCTCCGGAGGACTGGCCCTGGACCAGCACACACTCAATGAAAAATAGGTATTCGCGCGACGCAGGCCGACCGATCACTTCAGCAGCCCTTCTGATTTCATAGCAGCTTGCACCGAAGGTCGTTTCGCCATTCGCGATTGAAACTGCTGCAACTGCGGGAACCCGGCCAGATCGACCATCATCACGCGCGACCAATTCGTCACGACAAACAGATACGCGTCGGCGACGGAGAAGGCGTCTCCCATCAGATATGGAGTTGCCGCGAGCTGATGCTCCACATGGGCCAGTCGCAGCGCGAGCTTCTCGCGTGTGGCTGTTTTGTACTCCTGCGGCGTCTCGGGATGAAACAGCACGCTGTACGCTTTATGGATTTCCGATGAAATGAAGTTCAGCCATTCGATGAGTCGATAGTGGGCCATGCCTCCCATCGGTGGCGTCAAACCAAATTGCGGATATTGATCACCGATGTACTGAAGGATCACTGCCGCTTCCGTCAGACGTTCGCCTGAATCCAGCTCGAGTACAGGCACGTAACCATTCGGATTGATCTGGTGAAAGTCGATGCCATGCTCAGTCAGCTTGGTTTTCGGATCGACCTTGATGCGCTCGAAGCTGACACCCACTTCGTGCAGCACGATGTTCGGCGCCAGGGAACACGCGCCTCGACTGTAGTAAAGCTTCATGGTCTTCCGGTTGGGCATCGAACTGGCCCAGCATCGGCGTGCAACCATACACGAATCGGCCCTGTGAGCGCCTCACCCATTGCAACCCTTTCGAGTTCCCTCGCGTCCAAAGCACAGGACACCTAAACGCCCGCGGAGGATCTATGAAGCGCTTGAGCTATGCCTTGCTGTGTTTTCTGCCCTTGGTCGCGTTCGCCGACAATGACATCTCCAAGGTGAACAGCTCGGTGCGCGTCGAAGCCGGCCAGTCCGCCGGCGATGTTGAGTCGGTGAATGGGTCGGTAACGATCGAGGATGGCGCGACCGCGCAGGATGTTGAAAGCGTGAACGGCTCGATCAACATCGGCGAGCGCGCGTCGGTTCACAAGGTGAACACCGTAAACGGCGGCATCCGCGTCGGCGATGGTTCGAAAGCCAAGTCCATCGACACAGTGAATGGCACTCTGCGTATCGGCCAAGGCGCACAAATCGCAGAGGACGTCTCAGCCGTGAATGGCTCGATCACCCTCGACCGGAATGCCGATGTTTCCGGCCATCTCGAAAACGTAAACGGCAAGATGTTGCTGGATTCCGCACATGTTGCTCGTGGGATCGAGACGACCAACGGCGATATCGAAATCGGAACAGGCTCGCGAGTCGAGGGCGGCATTGTGGTGGAGAAACCCAATAGCCACGGCTGGTTCAACAGCAAACATCGCGCCCCGACCATCATCATCGGGCCGAGCGCAGTGGTCGAAGGCGAGCTGCGTTTCGATCAACCTGTCGAACTTTACGTGAGTGACAGTGCTCGCATCGGCAAGGTCACGGGCGCGACGCCCATGAAATTCAGCGGCGATCGTCCAGACCGCAGCGCCAAGAACAACGAGCAAGTCGAACGTTGATCTGGCATTCGAGTGCGCCTGGCATGTGCGTCAGGCGCTCTCGAGATAAGGCAGCGCGAGCCGCAGGTCGTCGACGAACCGCTTGAATGCGGCGGGTTTGTCCTGGGGCGGCATACGCAACAGGAAGGATGGATGAATGGTGACCAGGATGTCCGCTGCGGCCCCGCTCGTCTGCCGTTCGATCACGTGACCTCGATTACGCTCGATTGCCGTCGTACGGCCGAAAATGGAACGAGCCGCCGTCGCACCCATGGCAACGATCAGGGTTGGCTGTATCAGTGCGATCTCCCGCTCGAGCCATTGATGACATGCGGCGATCTCAACATCGGCTGGTTTCTTGTGTAGCCGACGTTTGCCGCGCATTTCGAATTTGAAATGCTTGACTGCGTTCGTGATGTACACCGTCGAGCGGTCCACAGCGAGTTCAGTCAGAGCCTTGTCCAGAATCTTGCCGGCCGGCCCTACGAATGGCTTGCCTGTCAGATCTTCCTGATCTCCCGGCTGCTCCCCTACCAGCATGACGCTCGCATGCGCACGTCCCTCGCCGAAAACCGTTTGAGTTGCGTCACGCCATAACGGGCAATCCCGGCACAGCTTTGCGTCCTCGCGAACCGAGCGCAGGGATTTTCGACTGATGCGAACCGGCGGCGCTTCGACGAGCCGACCACGAGTTTGGATCTGTGCCATGCGCGACTCCGACGAGCTGGGCTGCGCGCCCATTTGACCAACTCATCCGTACGCGGCCGGTTCCTGAATTCGACGCATGCAGGAACCAGTCGGCGTTAGCTCTGCACTTACGAGCGTGTCAGCAGAATCAGCAGGCCACAGATTCCTCACTTCAGCAGCACCAGTTCCTCCGCCATCGTGGGATGCAGCGCGATGCATTCATCGAACTGTGGCTTGCGCAGCCCGGCTTTTACGGCGACTGCCAACATCTGAAGAATCTCAGGCGCATCGGGGCCGATCAGATGCGCACCGACAATCTTTTCGGTCGCTGCGTCCACGACAATTTTGTACAGCGCACGTTCGTTGCGCTCCGCGAGCACATTCTTCATCGGACGGAAGTCGGCGGTGTAGACCTTGACCTCACCGAGCTTGTTACGAGCTTCCGACTCGGTCATGCCGACACCTGCGAGCGGCGGATGACTGAAAACTGCGGACGGAATGCACTGATAGTCCACCCGCGTCGGTTTGTTGCCGAAGAGCGTATCAGCAAAGGCGTGGCCTTCACGAATCGCTACCGGCGTGAGTTGCACGCGGTTGGTCACATCCCCAACAGCGTAAATCGATTCACAGCTGGAACGATTGTCGTCATCGACGCGCACGGCCCCGTTCGCATCGAGCTCCACACCTGCGCTCTCGAGTCCCAAGCCCGTCGTATTCGGTATGCGTCCGGTGGCGAACATGATCGCGTCGCACTGAACGTTCAGACCTCCGTGCAGATGGACGGTGAGTTCTCCATTTGTCGTGTTCTTCTCGATCTTGTCCAGCGGCGCTTTCAAAAGCACCTGAATTCCTTTTGCCATTGTGATCTGCAACAGGCGATCGCGAATCTGCTCATCGTAGCCACGCAGGATCTGATCAGTGCGATTGACCAGCGTCACCTTCACGCCGAACTCGTTGAAGATGCCCGCGAACTCGTTGGCGATATAGCCCGCGCCCGCGATCACGATGCGTTTGGGAAGCGTGGGCAGATGAAACGCGTCGTTCGAGGTGATGCCGTGCTCCGCGCCTGGGATTTCAGGCACATGCGGACGTGCACCCGTCGCGATCAGAATGATGCGGGCCGTAATGTCGCGATTGTTGATCCTGACATTGTTAGGACCCGTAACGCGAGCTCGGCCTTCGAAGATTGTCACGTTGTGATTCGTGAGCGTTTGTGTGTACAGCCCGCTCAGCCGCGTCACCTCGTTGAGTACGTTATCGCGAAGCGTAGGCCACTCAAATCGCGCGTTATCCAAACACCAACCAAAGCGCCGCGCATCCTCGAGGTCTTCGGCAAAGTGAGCGCCGTACACCAGCAGTTTTTTCGGGACGCATCCGCGGATCACACACGTGCCGCCTATCCGGTGTTCCTCGACCACCGCTACCTTTGCACCATGACCCGCGGCGATGCGAGCAGCGCGTACGCCGGCGGAGCCCGCACCGATGATCAGAAGGTCGAATTCATGTTTGCTGTTCATTGAACGCCTTTGTGCCGTTGACGGCCGGGGGTCCGAAGCCTGAACCTCTGGCATGGACTGTCAATCGTGAACCGTTAAACACCAGCTCCGCTGGATACACAGGCACCAGCATCACCCTATGCAAGACCTAACGTCCATTGTGGTGGCGCTGTTTCTGATCATGGATCCACTGGGAAACATTCCCGTGTTCCTGTCGATCCTGAAGGACGTCACGCCGGAACGAAGACGCAGCATCATCATTCGCGAGGTGTTGATCGCCTACGTTGCGCTGCTGGCCTTCCTGTTCCTTGGACAGTACATCCTGCGCATTCTCAATCTGGAACAGGAGACGATCAGCGTAGCTGGAGGCATCGTCCTGTTTCTGATTGCGTTGCGAATGATTTTCCCGGTCGCCGGAGGTTTCTACTCCGACTCACTCGAAGGCGAGCCGTTCGTGGTGCCGCTTGCGATTCCACTCATCGCAGGCCCTTCGACGCTTGCCGCTTTGATGCTGCTGCAACGGACCAGCGCAGGTCCGCAATGGGAACTGCTACTCGCGATGACGATTGCCTGGGTGCTGACGGCGGTGATCCTGATCGGCGCACCGTTTTTCTATCGAGTGCTGCATCAACGCGGCTTGATCGCGATGGAAAGATTGATGGGCATGCTGCTGGTGATGATCAGCGTGCAGATGCTCATGAATGGCTTGGGCAGATTTGTCGCCCATTGATCGCTCAGGCGATCGTTCGATAGCGGATGACTGAATCGCTTGTTTTCTCGAGCCGAGCAAGCTGTGCCAGATATTCGAGATGCGCGAGCGCTTCCGCGAGCGCGAGGAACAGATGCATGCCGAAGAGCGGTCGGCGGCGAAAAAGCAGCGGCACGATCTGAGCAGCGGTTCGGGGCTCGATACACGCACGCAGCACGACATCGAGTTGCTGCGTGTGATGCTGAATCAGATCTTCGGTGCGCTGCTGCAGACCTTTGAAAGGTTGACCGTGCGATGGCAGTACCAACGTTGCTCTCGGCAAGGCGCTCAGGCGATGCAGGGACGTCAGAAAGGAATGCAACGGATTGCGATCGGTATTCCGCCAGCTGTAACCGATGTTCGATGAGATTGTTGGCAGCACCTGATCGCCGCTGATCAGCAAGTCACGTTCGCGGTGCCACAAACACAGATGGCCTTCTGCATGCCCGTTGGTCTCCATGGCGAGCCAACCATCAGCGAGCGGCAGTGCGTCACCTTCCTCGACGAACCGCTCCACGTGAGGCAATCCGCTCGCCAGCCGCGCAAGTCGTCCAGGTGAGAACATCGGGCGCAGCGTCGTCACATCCTCCAATCCATGTGTGCGAAAGAACGATTCTGCTTCGTCTGCATTCGCGAGGTATTTGCCGCCGAGGATCTGTTCAGCCTGTTCGTAAGTGCGACGCGACATCCACACCGGCACGCGCAGCTCCTGTTGCAACCATCCAGCCAGGCCGATGTGATCGGGATGAATGTGCGTGACGAAGACCGCACGCACGGGCGACGTGAGTAGAAAATTCCTCGCGAGTAGCTGCCAAGCATCCTTGCCTCCCTCCCAGGCCATCCCGGTATCGACGACGATGC
>JBJMWN010000057.1:0-20159 GCA_045810085.1 Povalibacter sp.
TATCGAGATGCTCCTGCAGCTATCGATTGGCTGTGTTCGGTTTTCAATTTCCACAAACATGTCGCATACCCATCTGAGGATGGCGGCATTGCGCATGCTGAGTTGAAGCACGGCACTGGAATGATCATGGTGGGCTCATTCAAGAACACCGAGTACGGGCAGACGCTGCGTTCACCCGATCAAGTGGGCGGATTCGTCACGCAGAGCGTGTACGTGATCACCTCGGAACCTGATGAGCTCTATGCGAAAGCGAAGCGAGCAGGCGCTCGCATTGTGGTTGAGCTCCGCGATGAGTCCTACGGTAGTCGAGGTTTCACCTGCGCTGATCTCGAAGGTCACATCTGGAGCTTCGGTACCTACAATCCCTGGGCCGCGTGACCTCGGTCACACTTTATTTTTCGACGTTGCTGGGGACTTGGCTGACTGTGCGCGCGGGTGTTCATGATTGGCGCGAACATCAGTGGCATCTGCACATCTCGAGTGCATGTATACGTCGTGGCGATACGCTCATCGTAGAAATCTCGCTCTTTTCCGCCAAAGACAACGCTGGCACAGCATGTGCATTACTCATGCTCGTCAGATGTTGTGGGTTTGCGAGTTAGAGTTTCTCCGGTAAGTTTTAAACATGCTTACGACGGTGGTTGACTATCCCCCTGAGCCATCTCGGATGCAGGGCGTGCGTAACACCACGAATGTTACGCACGCTTCTTTTTTCTCCACCACGACCAGACCACTCCCAGTTTCGAATCACGCGTGGACTCTCTCGCAGGAGGACGATCGCGTTTCGCTCACTCACGTCACGGTTTCATCCAGCCACTTCGGCACGAGCGTCCACAACGTTTGTTCGAACTGCGGACGAAAGAAACCGAAGTGTCCGATTCGCTGTGCGCCGATCTCGCGTGGTGAGATCCTTCTGAAATTCACGTGAGCCTCAGCATAGAACTCATGCAGCGTGCGGATGCTGCGCTCCGTCATCAGCTCATCATCGGTGAAGGACACGGATGTCATCGGTGAGCGCACCGATGCGTACTGGGCTCGCACTGTTTCGCCTTCCACACCGACCATGTATTCCGGATTCAGGCACCAGCGCCGCCATTGCTCGATGACGCCGCGCGGCAGATTGCCCACTTTGCGCAATCGTTTCCCCGGGAAATACCCTGCGATGCGCGTTGCAATCGGAACCACGACGAACCACAGCCACCACACGAGACGCCGTGTCCGCCAACTGTTTTGCAACCAATAGCCGCTGCCCGCAGCCACAGTAATGATGCGGCGAATGCTGTCCCTGTTTTTGATGAGCCCGAGCAGCTGTCCGCCGAGACTGTGGCCGATCCAATTCAACGGCACACCGGGCAGCTTTGCCGAAGCGAAATCAATGACTGCTTCGCAGTCACGAGCCCAGTCGAACATGTCGACGGGGTATCCGCGCAGGGACTCAGGAGCGGCAAGACCGACCCCGCGATAATCGAATGTGATGACGAGGTATCCGAGCCTCGCGAGCCACTGTGCAAAGGATGCGTAATACTTTTGCGAAACGCCCATTGCAGAAGAAATGACGATGATCGCGTGCGGCGGCGCTTCCGTCCGGAACGTTCGGACTACGATCCTTCCATACGGCATCGGCAAATCGATCTGATCCGTTTGCATGGCGTGGTCCTGCTTCATCGTCACGTGGATCAAACGAACAAAGCTCAATGGACAACACTGGAACGGCGAGCGCGAGTTGCTGATCCAGCTACGTGGTCAGCAATCGAAGAATCCAGACTCGCCTAAGCGAGCGGCTTTAGAAGTCGGCGAACGTCGCGTCCGTGACTTCAGCTTCTGCCGCACACCCGATTTCCTTCACGCTGTTAGGTGCTGTGAAGAATTGCTCGACGAGATCCTTGCCCCCGGCGGCTTTCCATCGAACCGTCACGGCGATGGTCTTGAACGTGTGGGCGTTAGTCAGCCACAAACGATTGTTCTGTGAATCGCACGCTCCCTGAAACTTGAGCGTGACGAAAGTGCTGGGAGCGTCGGCGTCGGCCGCACGTGTAGTCCCAGGCATTGTGCCCAGCACTAAAAAGACGGCTGTCACGGTTGCAAACTGCACCGCTTTGGCAAGATTCATGTCTTCCCCACTACCCCTGAACGAATCGCGCCTGACGCCGGCCTCTTACGGGCCTGTCACGTCATGCTCTCAATATAGTCGGTCCTTGGACTTATCGCATCGCCGCGGGCCTCGAGACGCCCTAAAACTTGGACGGACCGCACGCTTCCTTGCCAATTAGAGCGAGTTGAAGATGGAAACTGCCCGACAGAACGATGACTGCGCAACGGCTGGTTTTTTGGTTCCTGCGTCTAAAGTCATCGAGCTTGTCCTCACTTGCACAGAGGAACCCATTGCGGGTCCGGACGTTGCTTGGTATTCCCTGCGTCCCCTTTTTGCACCCCTCTACGAGGAACTGTCATGGCCTTCACACTCAAGCCGTTGCCTTTCGCGAAGGACTCACTGGGCCCCGCCATGTCTGCACGGACGCTCGAACATCATCACGACAAACATCATGCGACGTACGTGACAAAACTGAATGAGTTCATTGCGGGTACGCCGTTCGAGAACCAGGATCTCGAATCGATCATTCGCGCAACGAGCGGCAAAGCTGGAAAAGAACTGAAGATCTTCAACAACGCGGCTCAAACCTGGAATCACGATTTCTTCTGGGAGTCGTTGGCTCCAAACGGCGGCGGCACGCCTCCTGAGCCGATCGCGAAGCGCATCGAGAGCGCGTTCTCTTCGTTCGAGAATTTTCGTGACAAGTTTGTGGAAGCCGCAGTCGGCCAGTTCGGTAGCGGCTGGGCATGGCTCGTCGCGAAGCAAGGTCGGCTCGAGATCATGACGACTCATGATGCCGACACCCCGCTTGCATCGGGCATTCACGCGGTCTGGACCTGCGATGTCTGGGAGCACGCCTACTATCTGGACTATCAGCACGAGCGCGCTCGCTTCGTGAAGACCGTCATCGAGAATCTCGCCAATTGGCAGTTCGTCAGCAAGCGACTGAGCGAAGTAGATCGATAGAGCCTTTCGCGTGATGCGATCGGCATATGTGCCGGTCGCATCAGCAATCCCGCTACCTGGCTAAGTACTTTCGGGGCTGTCGAGTCCCGATGACCGCGTCGCATGATGGCTCACCCTCGCAACGTGGTGCTCGGCCATGCATGAGAAGCATGAAATACGCATGGAGGCGGCCCTTTACTGGTCGGCAGTCAGCCTTATCGTTTGCGAGGGATTGCCCATCGACAAAGCGGCAGAACAACTAGGGGTGGCGGGGGCCGAATTGCGCGCCATCCTGCACAAACGCCAAACCCTGAGACTCGTCCATGAAACCTCCCGCCAGCTGGCCACCGTCCTCCCGTTTCATCGACATTAACTGACGCTAATTGCGAGTCATTCTCGATTGAGAATAGAATGCGGTTGCAACGACCGCGGCGTCGCGTACCTGCTGCTGACCCTAAGTAGCAAGGGATCGACTGCAATAGAGCCCAGCAAAGCAGTTCACCGGTTCGGGCTGAAGTGCCGCGGATGACTCACCGACAGATCGGACCACATGCCCTCATCCATGCGCATCCCGGCGGCGCTCGTCCCGCTCTTATATATGTGCTGCCTCGGTTGCAGCCGCCAGGCGCCCGACGATCCGCGCCGTCCTGTGGTCGAAACCTATGCCACGATCGTCCTGGCAACCTACGAAGACACACTGCTTGCGACACGTGCGCTGGATCAAGCGGTCGATGAACTGATCGCGCATCCCAGCCCAGAAACGTTGGATCGAGCACGTACCCGCTGGCGCGAGGCACGGATTCCGTACGGCTACTCCGAAGCGTTTCGGTTCTACGCGGGCCCGATCGACACAGACGGCGGACCTGAGCCCGAGATCAACGGTTGGCCGCTGGACGAGAACCACATCGACGCTGTCCAACTCGACTCGTACAACGCAGCACCGGGGCTGAACATCGTTGGCGACGCCGCACATTTCCCGGACATCACTCCTGAGCTGGTCGCCGCGCAGAACGAAGCGGGCGGCGAGAAGAACATCGCGAGCGGCTGGCACGCCATCGAATTTTTGTTGTGGGGCCAGGATCGCAACAATCCACCCGACTCGGCAGGTCAGCGACCCTTCACTGACTTCGTGGTGAAGGGCGATCCCGCTTCCGACATCAACGCCCGGCGAGGCAAATATCTGAAGGCAGCCACCACGTTGCTGATTCGCGACCTGGAAGGACTCGTCAGCGCCTGGCAGCCCGCAGCAACTGAAACCGCATCGACGTATCGAAGCAAACTGGTATCCGGCGACGTCTACACCGGATTGAAACGCATGCTCACGGGAATGGCCGCGCTCTCGGAAGTAGAGATGGCTGGCGAGCGCATGAACGTGCCACTGCTGTCGGGCGATCAGGAAGAAGAGCAATCGTGCTTCAGCGACACGACTGCCGAGGATCTTCGTGCCGACGTTGTTGGCATCGAGCACGTGTACTACGCGCGCTATACGCGGCTGAACGGTAAGGTCATCACAGGCCCGAGTCTCGCTGAGCTGGTGAAGAAAGCCGATCCGCGAATGGCTGAGGAAATGGAAGCACGCCTGACGCGCACGCGCGAAGCATTGGCCGCCATTCACAATCCCTTTGATCGCGAAATCCAGCCCGACAACAAAGAAGGCCAGACGCGCGTGCAGGCCGGCATCGATGCCTTGCGCGCGCAAGCGCTGTCGATCGGTCGAGCCGCAAACTCGATGCAGATCTTTCTGTCCGACCTGCAAGGCGTCGGTGACTGAAATGAGTCAGCACGGCCGACGCTGGCCTCAGAATCGATTGCAACTTGCAGTCACCGTGCTCGCGACATCGATGAGCGGATGTGGCTCACGCGGACCTGATACGTCAGCACTCCTCGACGTGAACTCGGGCGGCGCGACGACCGTCAGCAACACGAGTCACAAAGCCTTCGCACAACCTGCCGCGAATCTGGATGTACAGCTTCGAGGCCGTTTCTTTATCGGCAATGCTTTTTTCAACAGCCCGTGGGTCGTCGCGCCTGCGTCGGCTGGAGCGCGTGACGGACTCGGTCCGATGTTCAACGCGCGCAGCTGCGATGCATGCCACAACAACGATGGTCGAGGTCGACCGCCTGAGCAGGAAGGTGAGCGACCCGTTTCGCTCGTGATTCAGTTCGCGACTCCCACGCCCGGAGACAACAACTCGCCTGGTGTCGATCCGCGCTACGGCGCAAATCTGAATCCCTTCGCGATCGGGGGTGTGCCCGCCGAAGGCACGGTTCGCATCAAGACTCATGAGATGCGCGGTCAGTTCGCGGACGGTGAAACGTACAGCTTGCTCGCCCCCGAGTATGTTTTTGAAGAACTCGCGTACGGTGAGCTCGCCCATGACAATCAATTTTCGCCGCGCGTGGCGCCTGCAGTCTTCGGATCGGGGTTGATCGAAGCGATACCCGAAGAACAGATTCTGCAACGGAGCGATCCTGAGGATGCCAATCACGATGGCATTTCAGGCCGGCCCAATTACGTGTGGGATCATCTGCATTCGCGTCAGGCGATCGGGCGGCTCGGATGGAAAGCCAATCAGCCAGACATCGCGCACCAGACCGCAGGCGCGTTCTCCAATGAGATCGGAATGAGCACTGCGCTGCGTCCCGCACAAAATTGCACCGCGTATGAACCGGAATGTGTCGCGGCGCCGACCGGCGGTTCACCCGAAATCAGCGACGAAATTTTTCAGCACATCGTCGACTACCAGGAAATGCTCGCCGTGCCCGCGCGTCGCGATCTCGGAGCACCCCAGGTGAAGCAAGGCGCGCAGCTGTTTCTGAGTGCCGGTTGCGAATCGTGTCATCGCGCAACCTTCACGACCAACGATATGCCGAACAAGACCTGGCTCAGTCGTCAGACGATTCATCCATTCACGGATCTGCTACTGCATGACATGGGTCCGGCACTCGCCGATGGTCGTGCAGATTTTCAGGCGACAGGAACTGAGTGGCGCACTCAGCCTTTGTGGGGCATCGGACTGCAGCAGACTGTCAACAAGCACACTCGGCTGCTTCATGATGGTCGCGCACGGAACGTGACCGAAGCCATCCTGTGGCATGGCGGTGAAGCTGATCGCTCACAGAAGACCTTTCTGGCGATGTCAGCCGATGAACGCGCTGCGTTGCTGGCATTCATCAACTCTCTTTGAGGATCAAGCCGAAACGATCTCCATTTCGATCACGGCATTCTCGAGGTTTTTTTTGCGGCTCTAAGTTCATGAACAACAGCAGACGACACTTCCTGATCGGTTCGGCAGTCGTGCTCGGTGGAGCAGCGGCCGGTCTTGCGTTCAGGTCTTCGGGCTCACGACAAGGCACGTTGCTCTCAGCCTTTGAAGATCCGCGCGGCGATCAGTACGTCGGCGGTGTATCGCTGAATTCTCGTCAGGTGTTCGGTGCAAAGGTGCCGATGCGTGCGCATGGATGTGCGATCGATCCGCAAGACTCGCACCGCGTGCTGTTCTTCGCTCGTCGTCCTGGAACAGTTGCTTTCGAGCTGCGTCGTGATTCCATGCAAGTTCGTACGCTATTCGAAACACCGGCTGGCCGGCATCTCGCCGGGCATGGACTTTTTTCCCACGATGGCTCGATCCTGTTCACGCCGGAGCATGACTACGATCACGGCCGCGGCGTCTTGGCCGTACGCGATACACGCGACTTTTCGATCATCGATGAGATTGATACGCACGGCATCGATCCGCATGAAGTGCAGTGGCTCAACGACCGCAAGTCATTGCTGGTCGCGAACGGCGGGATCATGACCCACCCGCGCAGCTTCCGGCAGAAGCTGAATATTCCGACGATGGATCCTTCGCTGTGTGTGATCGATGCAAGCTCGGGCAAATGCAAAGAGCAATGGCGTTTACCCGACCATCTGCTCAGCATTCGGCATCTCGCGGTCGCCGCCGACGGTGTGACTGCCGTTGGACTTCAATACGAAGGTGAGCCCGCAAACGCACCTGGTGTGGTTGCGCTTTACACGTCGGCCGGATTGAAGCTTCTCACCGCCCCTCGCGACGAGCTCGTTCGGTTTCACGGCTACGTAGCAAGCGTCGCGATCAGTGAGACAGAGGATCTGATCGCCGCAGCGTGCCCGTATGGCAATGGTGTTGCGTGCTGGTCGCTGCGCGATCAACGTTATCTTGGATTCGTTGCCGCTGCCGAGAGCTATGGATTGTCGCGACTTGCCGACGGCACCATCGTGACTTCGCAGCGCGATGGCACGGCGTTCGAGATCGATAAAACGCCACTGCGTTCACAGTTTCTGAAACTCGATAGCAAAATAACCTTGCGCTGGGACGACCACTGGGTCGCAGCTACATAACGCGCCATGCATAATCGCTTCAGCTCATTCATGGAGAGCTGATTGTGATTCAGGTGCAGAACGTTTTTCGCAACGCCCTCTTCGGGCTCACCAGTCTTCTCGCGTGTTCGCTCGCGTGTGCGGATACGCCGTCCTGGGTTTCACCTGATCCCAAGCCTCGCGTGATCGAAGACACGCTGCGGATCGAAGTCAACCTGCTGTCCGCGTCCATTGACACCAAGTTGCGCATCGACGAAACCCTCACGCTTCCCGGCACAGACATCGACGCCGAGGATGATCTCGGACTGGATGATTCAGCACTGATGCCGCAAGCAGAGATCACCTTGTTGCCGGGGGAACATCATCTGCTACGGCTCAGCGGTTTCAACACGCGACGTTCTGCATCGCATGTGATCGACGAGGAAATTTTCTTCGATGACGAGGTCTACGAACCTGGTGAGCGCGTGGACAGCCAACTCGATCTGACCATGTTCGGTCTCACCTACGGCTACCGCTTCATCGTTCGTGATCGTGGCGAACTGACTGCAACGTTTGGAATTCAGATTGCCGATGTGGATGCGAATGCTGTCGTTCGCAGCCGAGTCGTGCGTGAAGCGGAAAGCGGCGTGGCTCCGTTGCCCATGATCGGCCTCGAAGGCCGCTTCGACTTTTCGTCGCGATGGTCCGCTGAAGCACGCATTCAGTATCTGAGCGCCAACATCAAAGACGTTGACGGTTCGATCATGGATGCGCGCCTGGCGCTGACATGGAGAGCGAATCCGTACCTGGTGTTCGGCCTGGGCTATCGATCGTTCTCGATCGAGGTGGATTCGCGTACTGAAGACAATCCGGGACTGGTGGACCTGAAGTTGTCAGGTCCCGTGATGTTCGCTCGCGCGAGTCTCTGACGGACTCAGACTGACTCGGTCGTGCTCGCGTCGACGCTCATCGATCGAGCAGAGGCCGGCGTGAAGCGACGCGTCGCAAATCCAATCCATGTCGGAGTCGCTGTCACCGAGTGATCCGCTCCATTACGCGCTTGTCGCGGTCCTCTCAGAGTCTCCGAGGGTGACATGCCATAGAGCGCCCGATAGTTGCGCGCGAACAGACTGAAATCCCACACGCCAAACTGCGCAGCGATGTTCGTGACCGTCCCCGTCAGCGAATCCGCTCTCAACAGCGCACTGCGAATCTCTCGCAGCTGACGCACCTTCAACAGCCGCATGGGTCCCACACCGAAATATTCCTGAAAAATATTTCGCAGCGTGCGCTCGCTCACTTGAGAGGCGGTACAAAGATCATGAATGAACAATGGCTGTCCTTCGCTGGCATCGATCAGTTCCAGGCACCGCGCAATCACACGCGTGCGTGACACCTGTGGACGTCCGATATGTTTGTCGGTGACCAGACCGCCCGTCTCGAGAGCGTTCCGCAGCAATTGAATGATCTGCGACTTCTCAGCATCGATAGCGCCATTCGCGTTCATGCGAATTGGTTCGTGCTCTGAACAGAGCGCCGCAATACGACTCTTCAATTGTTCGAGGAGTGGCTTGGCGGTGGACACGCGAGCCGCGCCCAACTCCGGCTCCAGCATCAGGTGTGTGAGATGACCCAATGCTCCATCGGTCAGCATGGCATCTGGGAATACGATGTTTGCCCAGCGCGAAAGCACCGGTGAGGACATCGTAAAAGGCTGCGGGCTTCTGATGACCAGGCAAGTGCTCTCATCGAGCGCATGCCCATCCACCCGGATGGATGCTGGATTCGATAAGGGAATCCAGACACTCGCGCGACCTTGCGATCCATCGCCCGCGTAGGTGGCCGCGGCACCCACCTGCAATTGCTGCAGCGTCAGTTCGCCGATGAATGCGCGCTCGATCCACCAATCGCCCGTGGCTCGAGCCGTAGGTACAAACCGGCCATCGGCTCCATCGATATCGTCGGCGAACTCATCAAAGTCCTGATAAACGATTCTTGACATCGTTCCCAGCTCCTTGTGCAAGAGCGGGCGACAGTAGCTCCATGACCTACGTATGGCGATACGCATTTTGTGCCGGAAGCTCGCCCGCACTACTTGCTTTGTCAACGTGAGCGCGCGGGCATTCTCACTACTCGCCGGGCACGCAACGCGTAAACCATCACTGCAACTACCAGAACATTGGCGATGAAAGTCGCAAGTCGCAGCCAAGTCACTCCGCGGCTGAGCTCATATATTTCGAACGGCAAATAAAAGGCGCCACTGATTGCGGCGAGCCATTCAGCCCACGCTTTTTCGAACCACAGGCCGGCAGCTTCTGCGAAACGTATGGATGCGTAGGCAGCAGCGGCCAGTGCGAGCCACCACAAATGCACATCGTTCAGCCGTCGGGCGGCTTGGATGAAGATGCTCGGATAGTGCCGGGCCGCATCCAGATGGAGATGCCGCACCAGATGTTCGGCAACTTGTTCTGCATCGGCATGCACCATCGACAGCAGTCCAAAGCCTGCAAGTACAACGATCAGTCCCTTCAGTGCTTCAAAAATCGCGACCAGGCGCACGCTGGTCAGAGCAGCCTTCATGAGTGGTACCGACCTTTCGCGACACGGACGATTGAACGTGCCACTCCAGTCCTCTTTCGCAAGAGCGACATCGATTTGTCACATACGACCAGCGCGGACGTAGCTTCTGAGCAGAGTACAAACACGTTATGGATCGCCGATCGAGGGCACTGAGTTCGTTTGATGACTGACTCCAAGCGCGAACGCTTGATCGATTCAGCGATGGGCGTGGATCGTTGCCTGTAACGATACCCGGTTGCAAGTCGAATCCAGTAGTTCTGCGAGCTCAACGTCCAGTCGAACCATGCGAGTGTCCATCGGCTTGGATTCGGATGAATTGGCCATGAGCGGTGAACGTTCCGGCAGTGCGTCCGCAACTCCCCCATCTCGGAACGGGAACAACACACGTGCTCCATGCTTTGCACCAACGACTCATTCACACGAGGAGTGCTTTATGGCGCGTCGTTACAGCAAGAAAGCGTCGTCGAAAGTGAAGAAGGTGATGCATGAGCGCAAGCACGGAACCTTGCGCAGCGGCGGCTCGGGAAAGAAGGTGACCAGCCGCAAACAGGCCATCGCTATAGGTTTGTCGGAAGCGCGGCGTTCAGGAGCGAAGGTTCCGAAGAAGAAAGCCAGCCGCAAGAAATCGACTCGCAAAACCAGCGGCACCAAGCGCAAGAGCGCGAAGAAGAAATAGCTGCTGTGTAGCGAACGATTGCTGTGCCAGAGCTGCGATCGGCTCAATTTTTCAGACGATAGCCCGTCTTGAAGATCCAGCCGATCGCGGCGAGGCACAGCACCATGAACAGCAAAGTCATGCCTAGGCTGATACCGACACCGACATCCGAGATCCCATAGAAGCTCCAGCGAAAGCCGCTGATGAGATAGACCACGGGATTGAACAGCGTGATCTTCTGCCATATCGGCGGAAGCATGCTGATGGAATAGAAGCTGCCGCCCAGAAATGCGAGCGGCGTGATCACCAGGATTGGAATGACCTGCAGCTTTTCCCATCCTGTAGCCCACAGACCGATGATGAAGCCAAACAGACTGAACGTGAGCGAGGTGAGGATGAGGAACGCCGCCATCCACACCGGATGCTCGATGTGAAAGGGCACGAACAGGCGTGCAGTCGCCAGGATGATCAACCCGAGCAACACCGACTTCGTCGCGGCCGCGCCGACATAGCCAATCACGACTTCGATGAAGGAGACCGGTGCCGAGAGCACTTCGTAGATCGTGCCCGCATAGCGCGGCATGTAGATGCCGAACGAGGCGTTCGAGATGCTCTCCGTCAGGATCGACAGCATGATCAAGCCGGGAACAATGAACGCGCCGTAGCTCACACCATCGACCTGCGCGATGCGTGAGCCGATCGCCGCTCCGAACACGACGAAATAGAGCGACGTGGAAATGACGGGTGACGCGATACTCTGGACCAGCGTGCGAAACCAGCGGGCGAGCTCGAATCCATAGATGGCGCGAATGGCGTGTGTGTTCACTTGCGCGACCTCACCAGGCTCACGAAGATTTCTTCGAGTGAGCTTTCCTCGGTGCGTAAATCCTTGAAGTCGATTCCCAGCTCGTTCAACTGCCGCAGCAAACTGGCGATTCCTGTCGAATCGGTCTGCGTGTCGAACGTATAGATCAGATCGTTACCATCGGCCGAGAGCTCAACCTGTCGATTCGCAAGCTGCGGTGGAACGGCTTGCAATGGACTCTGCAGGTGCAGCGTCAGCTGCTTGCGACCGAGCTTGCGCATCAACACGTGCTTGTCTTCGACCAGTACGATCTCGCCTTTGTTGATGACGCCGATGCGATCCGCCATCTCTTCCGCTTCTTCGATGTAATGCGTCGTGAGAATGATCGTGACGCCGCTCGCCCGCAGTGATCGCACCATCTCCCACATGTCGCGGCGTAACTCCACGTCGACACCTGCAGTGGGTTCATCGAGAAACAGAATCTGCGGCTCGTGCGAGAGTGCTTTCGCGATCATCACGCGCCGCTTCATGCCGCCGGACAGCGCCATGATCTTGCTGTCCTTCTTGTCCCACAGCGAGAGATCTTTGAGCACCTTCACCAGATGCTGATCGTTGGGCCCTTTGCCAAACAATCCGCGACTGAACCTCATCGTGGCCCAGACGCTTTCGAATGCGTCGGTCGTCAATTCCTGCGGCACCAGACCGATCTTGGTCCGCGCCGCACGGTACTCGCGGATCACATCGTGTCCGTCGGCCAGCACCGTGCCTGAGGTCGGATTGACGATGCCGCAGATGATGTTGATCAGCGTGGTTTTGCCCGCGCCGTTCGGACCGAGCAGCGCAAAGATCTCTCCGCGCCGAATGTTGAGATCGACACCTTTGAGGGCGTGGAATCCCGACGCATAGGTCTTGACCAGATTGGTCACGGAAATGATGGGCTGATCGTTCCCCGTCACGCGATGCTCCACGATGAAGTTCTCCGGCCCGAATGCATGGCACATGCATGGAACTGAGCGCTTGGTCTTAGGTGTGAGTGTCCCAAGGATTATAGGGGAGTCGCATGCGCGCGCAGTTCATGCGTAGGACGTGCGATCCAGACTCGGGCCGACATTGATCTACACGTACAATTCTGCGCATCTGAGAGTGGGAGGAAAATCGGTCGATTCATGCAACGGCGCATCGTTGGATTTCGTCAGGACCCGGAACAAGACTGGATTGCGGAGCTGGAATGCGGGCACAGCCAGCACGTACGCCATCGCCCGCCCTGGTTCGTTCGTCCTTGGGTGATCACGGAATCGGGGCGGCAGCAAGCACTCGGAACGCTTCTGGAGTGCCGTTTGTGCGATCGCCATGAGTCCGCATCCGGGGGTTCGTGACTTGGAAGATTGGGCACTTCGCGCATTGGAACGCTGGCCGCATGTGCCGGGCCTGTTCGGCTGGCTAGGATTGGATCGTCGGGGGCGCTGGACCATCCGTGGCGAGATCATCAGCCGTCCCCAAATCATCGAGACGATCAATCGCAACTACGAAGCGGACGCGTATGGACGCTGGTTTT
This sequence comes from Povalibacter sp., assembly GCA_045810085.1. Taxonomy (GTDB): domain Bacteria; phylum Pseudomonadota; class Gammaproteobacteria; order Steroidobacterales; family Steroidobacteraceae; genus Steroidobacter. The sequence goes on from JBJMWN010000057.1 coordinate 12,954, forward strand.
TCCAGAACGGCCCGCAGCGCGGTTACGTCAACCTGGAAACGGCGCCGCTGATTGCTTACACGCAAGACAATCGGCTGATGACGCACACACAGCTCGAGATCAACGCACCCACCCGAGCGTATCTCGATGAGGAAGGCTCCCTCATGCTGGCCACCGAGCACGGTCCCGCAGCGCTGATGGATTCAGATCTCGAATGGGCCTTGTCGCGAATGACCTGCCAGGGCGAAGCGGTTCGCGACGATCACGTGTTCTCTGCTTTGGCCATTGCAAACGCCCACGCGACGACTCTGGCGCTGAACCTCGCGAGCGGCAGCGTGCCGATCTGGCGCCTGGATCGTGCGCTGGCACCGAGCGCACTTGGCTTTGTGCGGAATCCAACCCCACGAGAGGGCGAGGCTTTGTCCGTTCGCGAGAACGATTGAGTGCCGACACGAATTCGCGAGCTTCATGCGCAAAAAGAGCTTCTTTAGCGCTGCAAACGCACTTGAGATCGAGAGTGCTGGCTCCATGCATGGAGGCTCCCTGTTCGTGCCCCTTTCGACCCGAATCGCTTAGGCGAGTGCCGCACGTTGCAAGCCGGGAACATCTGCCGGCAAACGGCAGTTCTGGCGGGACTCGCGAAAGCGAGCGGGTCAAGTTCAGCCGGAACAAGCAGTTACCCTGACGGTTCGGTGGCGAGAAAGAGTGACTGCCGGCGCGAAATGGTAGAGAAAACACGGTTTTTCATTAAACGGCTGCGGCGAATGCCGCCGTTCTGGAATACAATCCCGCCCCCGCAAAATGTCAGGTCAATCTTCAGCAGGACTCATGGTGGAACAGGCCCAATTGGAACTTCAGCTTAAAGTTTGGAAAGAGCTTGCGATCAGCAAGCAGATGCTCATGCGAACGGCCGCAGAAGCATTAAAACTCGACCCGAATTGCAGCCAGGACGAGCTCAAGGTCGCGCTCGACGCCGCACTCAAGAAGGTTGCCGATGCCGATCAGAGCGTCATTACCGCTCGCGAACAGGCCAAGTCGACCATCCTCGGCATGGAACAGAAGCTTGCGACCGCGCAGAAGGCGCAGGCCGCTGCTGAAGCCATGGTCACTGATCTGACGGCCAAGCTCGAGAACACCTCGCAGCAGGCTGCCGCCGCACGCACCACGGCCATGAAGGACATTCAGGCGCTGAAGGATCGCGTGGCTGAAAAGGAAAAGGCATTGAAGGCCGTCAACACTGCACTCGCGGATACGCCCGAGAACGTGTTGAAGAAAATGAATGTGCTCAAGAAGCAGCGTCAGGAAGAGGCGGACGCGCGCCGTGAAGTCGAGAGCAGCTTCACCACCCTGCGCAAGGAAAAGAACGAGCAGGATCAGAAGATGACCAAGCTCACCGAGAACACCACCAAGCTGATCGAGCAGTACCGCGAACTGCATGCGACCGCCGCAAAGATTCACGAACAGCTCAAGCCGCTGCTGCAGGATGAGAAGGAACTGCCGGTACTCCCGGACCTTCACAGCAAGCTTCTCGAAGAGATCGAGAATCCGGACGCGAAGCCGGATGCCAAGTCAAAAGACAAAGACAAGAAGTAATCAGGCGGCTCGCTCGAACTCCGAGCGAGCCTGGCCCACACTCTTCATGTGGGGCTCTCCTCACCTGTGGGTTCGACTTCAGTCGAACTTCCGTCAGGCTAAAGCCCGACCCACAAGTCCGAGACCTCTTCTTAGTCTCTCTTACTGTGGGTTCGACTTCAGTCGAACTAATGTCAGGCTAAAGCCCGACCCACAAAGCCTAAGCTGAAGCCTTGCACAGTAAATCCAGGCCTTCCTGCTCACCCCGTCTTCACTGTGGGTTCGACTTTAGTCGAACGGAACTCAGCCTAAAGCCTGACCCACAAGACCAATGTCAGCCGGCTTTCGCTCGAAACCGCTCACGGTTATCCGCAAACCAGTAGCCCGCGACGAGCGTCTTCAGGTCGGTGATGTCGGCGCGCTTCACGCGATCAATAAAGCGCTCGGCAGGGATCACGACCGTGAGAATGTCCTCGCACTCATCGGGATTGCCATGTACGCCCGAGGCGTTCTCGGTGTTAACGAAACCGAAGACGATCGCAATCTTTTCTGAAGTGCCGCCCGAGCTCACGTAGGCACCCGGGTGCACGACGATCGGCTGAAAAAGATCCAGTCCCGTCTCCTCTTTCATCTCGCGAACCGCGGCATCGATCGGAGATTCATCTCCATCGATCGCGCCAGCGACGACGTTATCCGTGAAGGGCTTGTCGCCGACGATCAGACAGCCGGGTCGAAATTCATTGATCAGAATGATCTCGTCGCGATGCGGGTCGTAGCCGAGAACACCCACCGCATGACCTCGATGCATGATCTCCCGCACGACACGCTGCTGACCGCCACGATGCATGTCGGTTTCGAACTCGAAGCGATCGACCTTGAGAAATCCGTCCGCGAGCCGCGTCGACGAGAGGACACGAGCTGTGAGTTTGTGTTGCGTCATGATTATTGAACCGTCGTCACCAGAGAGCATCTTCTGGCATGCATCGCCACGGCGCCAGCCTGAGGTACTCTTGCTGCCATCCTTCGGGCTTTACATGACAAGCGAGCATCTCGATGAGCTGGCGCGCATGGATCACCTTTTCCGTTCTCTGCGTCCTCTGGGGCGTTCCCTACTTCTTCATCAAAATTGCATTGCAGGAACTCTCACCGGCCTGCGTTGCATGGACGCGCATCGCTCTCGCGGCATTGATTCTGTTGCCGATCGCCTGGAAGCGCGGCGCGCTGGGAGCTGTGCTCAAACACAAGGGTGCGGTGATTGCGTTTGCGATCAGCGAACTGGTGTTCCCATTTTTCCTGGTCGCCTGGGGCGAGCAATACGTGAGCTCATCGTTCGCGGGCATTCTGGTCGCAACAGTGCCGCTGACCGTCGTGCTGATCGCACCGATGATGGGATTGCACGAACCGCTGGGCGCAAGACGTGTCGTGGGCCTCGCGATTGGTTTCTCTGGTGTCATTGCTCTGCTCGGTCTCGATCCGGGTCATGGACCGATGTTGTGGGCCGGTGTAGGCGCGATCGCGGTGGCTGTGGTCGGTTACGCCGTCGGGCCACTCGTCGTACAGCGGTATATGGCGGATGTGGATGAGCTGGGCGCGCTGGCCTGCAGCCTGGTCGTGGCGTCCATTGTGCTGCTGCCTGTCGCGCTGATCTCCGCACCTGCTCGCGTGCCTTCGATCATTCCGCTGGCATCAGTTCTCATGCTGGGCGTGTTCTGTACGGCGCTCGCGCTTTTGCTGTACTTCTATTTAATCAACGACGCCGGAGCCGCGCGCGCATCACTGGTCGCGTACGTGTGTCCTGCAGTCGCGGCACTCCTGGGTGTACTGGTGCTGCATGAACATTTTGGTCTGTCTTCGCTGTTGGGACTGGCGATGATTCTGTTCGGCTCCTGGCTCGCGAGCAGCAAGGCACGTCAAGCCGAGGTCGCAGCCACGGCGTGAACGATTAGCGTTTCAATCGCGCGAGCAGCCAGATCCCCACCAGCACCAGCGTCGTACCGCCCGCCATCCAGACAGTAAAGGGTTCGTGCAGCAACGCGATGCTCATGGCAATCGTGGACAGCGGACCGATCATGCCGACCTGCGCAGTCACGCCTGCACCGACGCGCTCGATGGCCAGCATGACCATCAGTACCGGCAGGAAGGTGCACAACGTGGCATTGAGCACAGCCAGCCAGATCACTTGCGGCGCCACGCTCATCGCCGCAACTGGCCTCAGCACGAAGAACTGAGCGATACACAGCACACAAGCAATGCTGGTGGCGATGCCCGTGATCCGCAGCGCACCGATACGCTTCACTGCTTCGCCGCTGAACGCGAGATAGATCGCGTATGCCACCGCGCTTCCGAAGACCAGCGCACCACCGACGAGGACGTTGTCACCGCCGATCGAAATGTCATGACCGAACACCAGCAGCACACCCAGATAGCTCACCGCCAGCGCACTCCACTGACCTTTTGACACCGGAGTTCTGAATAACACGAGCCCCAGGAGCAGAACGACCGTAGGATTCAGATACAGAATCAGTCGTTCAAGGTTCGCTGTGATGTATTGCAGCCCGGCGAAATCCAGGAAGCTGGCGAGGTAGTAACCGGTAAATCCGAGCGCAATCAACGTTCGCCAATCGCGTGCCGCAAGACGTGGCTTACCGCGGCTCGACCACCAGGACAGCGTCAGAAACAGGGGCAGCGCGAACAGCATGCGATACATGATCACCGTGACCGCATCGACGCCATAGCGATACGACAGCTTCACGATGATGGCTTTACCGGAGAACGCGATCGCGCCCGCGCTTGCGAGCAGCATGCCCGGCCAGTGCGCGCGCTTGGAATCAACAGCAATGGATGACGGCATAGAAGAAGTCGAGGTAGATCGCTTGATTGTATCCATTGCGCTCGACCGGCGTCCGTCACCTGTCATCCTCGAGCCATCTCGATAGACGATGTGCACAGCTGCAGGGTTTCTTCACAGCGGGCGCACGTCTATGCTCGCCATCCCTCAACTGCAGTCGTGATCTCAATGAAGCATCTGAACCGCTGCATTCTGACCGCCGCCTTGCTCGTTGTTCTGCCACTGACGAGTTGCCTCGCTGCGGACAAGCCTGATCCCGCTCTCACGCATGCGAAAGATCTGCTCAAGAAAGTCATTCTGATCGATGGGCACAATGACCTGCCCTGGGCCATTCGCGAAGACAAACAGGTTGCAGGTGCCGTCGAGTTGTACGACCTGCGCGGAAAAGTGGGTGGACAGACAGACATCGCGCGTCTGCGTGAAGGCGGTGTGGGTGGGCAGTTCTGGTCCGTGTACACACCAGGCGAAGCGCCTGGACACTTTGCGCGCACGCAGCTCGAGCAGATCGATATCGCGCTTCGTGTGATCGAGCGGTACCCCGACACCTTCATGCTGGCGCGCACGGCGGCGGACGTTCGCACCGCGCACCAGAAAGGTCGCATCGCATCTCTCATGGGTATCGAAGGCGGTCATGCCATTGAGAACTCGCTCGGTGCGCTGCGCACGTACTACGACCTTGGCGTGCGCTATATGACACTCACGCACAATGTGCATACGGACTGGGCAGATTCAGCAGCATTTCCGCCAGTACACGGCGGTCTTACGGAATTCGGCGAGCAGGTCGTGCACGAGATGAATCGATTGGGAATGCTTGTCGATCTGTCCCACGTGGCGGTCGAAACGATGGACGACGCACTGCGCGTTTCCAAGGCGCCCGTGATTTTCTCGCACTCGTCCGCACGCGCACTGTGCGATGTACCGCGCAACGTGCCCGATGACATTTTGAAGCGCGTGAAAACGAACGGCGGTGTCGTGATGGTGACGTTCGTGCCCGGTTTCATTAATCCTGCTGTGTCGGCCATTCAGCAACCTGCTCTCAATGAGTACAACCGTCGTTCTCAGGGGCTATCAGAAGCCGAGCGCAACAAACTCGAAGCCGAAATTGTGGGAAAGCTGAAATTTCCACCGACGACGATCGCACAGATCGCAGATCACATCGAACATGTACGAGATGTAGCCGGCATCGAGCACGTAGGCATTGGCGGTGACTTCGACGGCAACAGCAGTTGGCCCGAAGGATTGTCGGATGTGTCCATGTATCCGAACCTGTTTGCCGAACTGATTCGACGCCGCTGGAACGATCACGATCTCGAGTTGCTCGCGGGTGGCAATGTGCTGCGAGCGCTTGAACAAGCAGAAGCGGTTGCACATTCCATGCGCAATGAACCGATACCCAATGGCGTGGTGAAAGACTCGACCTGACACCTGACCCCTGTGGAATCTCATGCTGATCGCTGTCACGGCGATCACGAGCGATCGCGAAACAGTTGCAATCTGGAGGCATGCTCCTTGAAGTCGGAAGTTAAAACGGCACTGCTCATTGCGGTACTTGCAACCGCATCACCGGCAATAGCCGGGGACTTGTTGATCGAGAACGTCACTGTCGTGACGCCGGATCGCACTCAGCCCCTGGCGAATCAGTCAGTGCTCATTCACAACGATCGTATTGCACAGATCAGCGCGAAGCCTCTGAAAGCGCCGGCAGGCACTGCGAGGTTGAATGGCAGCGGCAAGTTCCTGACGCCGGGTCTCATGGACTCGCACGTCCATCTGACGACGCCACCGGGACTTCCCATGGGCAGCAGCGATCCCGCGCTCGTGCCACTGTTCGACGCCTTCAACCAGCAGCAACCTCGCAGCTATCTGTACTTCGGCGTGACGCAGGTGCTCGACCTGGCTCAGTTCGGCAATGGACTGCAAACGTTCGAAGCTCAGCCACAACATCCTGATCTGTTCCGTTGCGCCGCCGCGCCGATCCTGGATGGTTACCCCACAGTGTTCATCGATCAGAAGGTCCGCTATGAAGCGGTGCCGGACTACATCTTCGAGCCTGCGAATGCGAAAGCGCATCCACTGCCGGCTGGCGCGAAGGAATCCGATCACACGCCTGAAGCCATCGTCGATCGCATCGCGACCAGCGGCGCGATCTGCATGAAGATCTTTATCGAGGATGGTTTCGGTCCCGCTGCGGATTGGCCAATGCCGAGCAAGGACACGCTGCAACGTATTCGCGCAGCTACACGCAAACGTGGGTTGATTCTCATAGCTCACGCCAACGCACTGGGTATGCAGCGCATCGCCGTCGACACTCAGGTCGATGTGATCGCGCATGGCTTGTGGAATTGGGATGAAGCCGCCAATCAGCCGGGTGTTCCCGCTGCGATCGCGACGCATCTCAAACGCGTTCACGCTTCAGGTATCGGCTATCAACCCACACTGCGCGTCATCGCAGGAATTGCGGATCTGTTTCGAGAAGACACGCTTAAGGATCCGACGTACGCCAAAGTCGTTCCGGGACCGCTGCTCGAGTGGTATGCGAGTGATGCTGGCCAGTGGTACAAGCGAGGAATGCGTCAGGACTATGGCGGCATGCCTGATTCCAAGATCGCATCGATTCATTTGCAAATCGGCGAGCGCGGTATGCGCGCTGTCCACTATCTCAATGAACTCGGACATCCGTTCCTGCTCGGCAGCGATACGCCTTCTTCGCCTACGTTTGGCAATCAACCTGGGTACGATACTTATCGCGAGCTGCGCCTGCTAGCACAGTCGGGCGTTTCACTCGATGCAATCTTTCGCGCAGGCAC
>JBJMWN010000058.1:0-2777 GCA_045810085.1 Povalibacter sp.
TTCAACAGACTTCATGAATGAGCGTTGATCCACGATAACGGCTGCGAAAGTCGCACGCCTACTTGGCGACCGCGCGCTGCTGACTGAGCGCTACGCCGCCGAGAATCAGTGTGCACGCGATGGCCATACTGCTGGTGATCGATTCATCGAGCAGCAGCCAAGCCCACATGACGCCGAACAGTGGGATGAGGTAAGTGACTGTGGAAGCGCGTGGTGCGCCGATTCGATAGATCAGTCGGTAGTAGAAAACGTACGCGATGCCGGTGCACAGGACTCCGAGTGCAATTGCGCACAGCCAGGACTTGGTTGGAATCGGCGCCGCGGGCCAGGTTGCAATTGCGAGAGGCGAGAGCAGCAGACTCGCGCAGATCAGCGTCGCGGATGCGATCGCACCGGCCGGTATGCCAGGCAAATAGCGGCGCAGCAGATTGGCACCGAAACCATAGAGCAAAGCGGCACACGTGCCAGCCATCGCCGCACTCATCACACTGCCACCGCTTGTCTTGCCGCTTGCGAGTACCACCACGCCTGCGAATCCGGCGATCAAACCAAGGATGCGCCGGCTCTGAATGCGTTCGCCGAAGAACACCAACGCCACTAGCGCCGTGAACATTGCCGCGGTCGCGTTGCTGATCGCACCGATGCCTGCAGGCGCGCGTTGCGCAGCCCACGCGAATAGCACGAACGGCATCGCGGAATTGATCGCGCCGATGCCTGCGATTCGCCACCAGATCGATTTGCTGAAACGTTTGCGCTCGCGCCACAGAAAAGGCAGAAGAATGATCGCACCCAGCGCGAGTCTCACTTCCACGAGTGCGAAAGGTCCGAAGTCCTTCGCCGCCACGCGCATGAACATGAACGATGCGCCCCAGATTGCGCCGAGCAATACCAGTTCGACTGGCGTGAGCCATGCAGCGGTTGTGCGGATCTCGAGGGCCGAAGTGGAAGTGGACACGTGGAGCTCGCGATGCAACCTGAAGGTCGCGCACTGTGACCGAATCCTGCGAGCAGTGCATCTCGAATCTTGCTTCGATGATCTGAGTTCTGTGAACGTCAATCTACGTTAAAGGAGCCTCAACATTCCATGAAGCCACGTGCTGCCAACGCCGCAACTGCCGGTAGAACGTCGCGCGTGAATTGAAGCCAACGAGGCTCGCGATGTCCTGCATGCGCATATCGCCTCGACGCTGCAAGCGAACCGCGACTTGAATTCGCTTGCGGTAAAGAAACTGTAGCGGTGTGAGTCCGTGCATTCGTTGGAAGAGCCGCATGAAATGAAAGCTCGACAGGCAGGCGGCGGAGGCCATCTGTTCCAGAGTCAATTCGCGCTCGTAGTTGCTCAGGATGTAGTCGGTGGCGAGTCCCAAACGGCGTTGGAGTTCCTGACGTGTGGAGATTTTTACGCAGTCCAGTCGCAAGGATTGCCTGCGAATGCGCCGTTGCTGCAGCAATAGTCGAGCAGCCAACACCTGCAACTGCTCCTCGTACCACGCCTCGTCGCTGACGCCTCGCTGAATGTGATGACGAATGAAGCGCATGACAGGCGTTACGGTCGCATCCTGCGGCTGCAATCGCTCGCAGAATTCTACCGGCTTGGATGAATGCGGTTCGCAGATGCGATTCACTGGTGTACTCGCCGCACCGAACATCTCTTCGATGAATCCCGGACGGAAGAAAATAGAAAATGATTCCACTTCGTTCGTCGCATCGATGCTCGAGCCGTAGCAGCGATTGTCGTTCAGCACCAGGTAACTTTCGTCATCGACAGCGACCGATCGGCCATCGACGAAGTACCGCTCAGTCCCACCGAACGCCATTTTGATCGAGAGCCGTTGTCTGAAGGTCGCGTACTGAGCGTCACGCGAGCGGCCAAGAATGATGCAGTTCTCGCGACCCCAACGCGCATAGAACCAGGATCGGAATTGCGTGTTGACCGGAGATATGTCGGGCATGGAGCGCAGCAGCATGCGTCATCCTCAATTTCGTGCCGAGAGTACAGCGTCTTGCAAGTGCGTTGCAGTGGGGCTTTGACAGCGTTGGATTGCTGTTGCACGGCAGCGACCAAATGCGCAGTGGCTGAGACACTCGTCGCTTCATCACGCGCTACATTCGATCCGAAAGGGAAGCGGAGGCGCGTATGAATTCGTCGAGAACCACTTTTCTGATCGCACTCCTGATACTGGCGGAACATTCGTCGTTCGCGGATGAGACTGTGACATCGCCCTGCGCGGCGGCGCCATACAGGCAGTTTGACTTCTGGGTAGGCAGTTGGGAGGTCACGGAGGGATCAGGAAAGATCGCCGGCAGAAATGTCATCACGTCAAAGCATCAGGGCTGTGCCGTGTTCGAAGAATGGAAGTCGGCGACGGGCATCAGCGGAACCAGCATTAACTACTACGATCCCAGCACTCAGAAGTGGAAGCAGATCTGGGTCAGTCCTGGCGCGCTTCTCGAAATGAGCGGAGGGCTGCAGGGCAGCGAGATGATTCTTGAAGGTCCGTTGCAGGACTTGAAGGAATCGCACACGAGCCTGCTGCGAGGTGTGTGGACACCTCTTCCTGATGGACGCGTGCGACAGCACTTCACGGAATCGAAGGACGGCGGCAAAACCTGGGTCGAATGGTTCGATGGGTATTACAAGCGCAGCAAGCCGTGAGATGGATGCGTACAGCGGTGGGAACTGTTCGGCTAAAGCCGAACCCACAGTCGATAACGGAGTGCGAAGCTCTGAGTTTCTCTCTCACTGGTGGGCTACAGTTTTGACCGTACCGGCTCGA
>JBJMWN010000059.1:0-17158 GCA_045810085.1 Povalibacter sp.
CCGATGTCCGCTTTCTTCCATGGAACGATGTACAAGACCTTGGGCAACTCGCGATTGCCGGTCACGACGGTCGTATCGAGTTCCAATCGATCGTTGGTACGACGACCAGCAGCAGTCGGCTGCTTCTGCGTGTTCACTGCAGGTTCCGCTTTCGCACTTTCCGAACTCGGCTTCAATGCTTGCGATTTGGGTTGATCTGTTGGGGTTGCGGGCTCTGCGCCAAACGCAGCCATCGACATCAGCATCAACACACAGGTGAAAGCCTTTTGCATGTTCATCACTCCGTTTTCGCGCTGCGCTGCTGATTGCCCAGACGCGTCTTCAATTCGGTGATCCAGCCGTTCACTTTGGCATCGGGAGCTGGAGCCAGAGCGAGATAGCGCTCGAACGCTTCCAACGCACGTTGAGGCTGTTGCAGGAACAGATCGCAGAGAACGCCGAGATTCAGATAGGCCAGCGCATAGTTCCCATCTGCCTGGATTGCGCGCTGATAAGCCTCATCCGCTTCTTTGAAGCGACCCAGGCGGCGATAGACGATACCGAGTTGGTTGTACGCCGCAGCGCTGCCATTGCGTGCAATCGCATCGTTCAAAGTTTTCTGGGCATCTTCGAACTTGCCTGCCTTGGTCTGCAGAATCGCGAGATTGAGTAACGGGCCGGCATACGTCGGGTACGCGGCACTCAGTGATTTGAATGCTTGTTCCGCAGAACCTTTGTTACCGGCGTTCATTGCGGAAACAGCATTGTCGAACTGCATCTGTGCTTCTTGCGGGATCGGCGCTTCCACCGGCGCGCCTTCGGTCGCGGTGTCCGCGACTGCGCTCTTCGACTTCACTGGTTTCGACGCAGGCTTGGACGTTTCAGTTTCCACGACCGGAGCAGTGACTGGTGAGGTGGTCACCGTGCTCTGAGATTCGGCTGGAACTTCCGCAGGCTTTGCATCAGACAATGGCGGCGATGAGCCTCCGCAACCGGCTAGCAGAAACGATAGCGCGAGAGCACAGGACGGGACGAGGGCCGGTGCGCTCATCGCCGCTGGCCTGCGATTAGGATTAGCGGATGCTCGGCACATACTCTTCACCGATCTCGGCCTTCGCGTAACGCGCGGGCTTCAGCTTGGCCAGCACATCGAAGCTGTGCTGGACCCATTCGTCATAGACGCCATCGCCGGTACGATGTGCGTTGGCTTCGTGCAGCTCGATGGACTTTTCCTCGAATGGAAATGCCTGTTCTTCGAGCAACACGTCGTACTGTTCGCGCGCATCGGCGTCGAGACCCTTCGGCCGCTCCGAACTGATCAGATCGGCCGCGAGCTGTCGATACATTTCAGCCATGCCATAAGTTGCTGCGGTCGTCACTTCGGCGACGCCGAAGTCGAGTGCCTGGCCGTAGATGGTCAGTGCGCGCTCCATCGCGCCACGCTTCGCCTTGAGCGACTTGTCCAGAGGCGCGACCAGTTTGATCGAGTTGAACATCGCGACCTGTGGCTCGGCGGTCTCGATGGTTGCCTTGGCGGCGAGATACTTGCTGCGGTCAGTTCGTGTTGCACCTGCCGACTTATCAGCTGCAATGATTTCATTCATCCACTGCGAGCGCACGCGCGTGTCGTTCTGCGATTTCGCCATATCCGCCAGTTTCTGGCGTGCGTTCTGTGCGGGGTCGAGCGGCGCAGGGAACTGCTTGACGTAGTCTGCATAGACGCGACCTGAATTCGACTGCGAACCCGCCTTCTCGTAGAGCGTTGCCGCTTGCCACAAGGCTTCACGACGAACATCGGCAGTCTCTTGCGGCCGCGCTGCGATGCGTTCGAACTCGGCAGCAGATTCACCCGCGCGTCCTGTTTCGAGATACGCCACCGCAAGCGAGCGTGTGACCTCCGGCGCGAGCTCATGATTCGGATACTTCCGACGAAAACCTTCGAGTACTTTCGCAGCGCGATCCCACTGCTTCTCGCGCACGAGAATGCTCGCGGCATCGTATTCGGCGTTCGCGCTGACCTTGGCGTTAGGAGCGAGCGCAGCAACACGCAAGAAGTCATTGACCGCACCACCGGAATCGCCGGCCTGTTGTTTGGCTTCACCTTGTTTGTAGACCGAAGCGGCGATCCGCTCCTCGATCGCAGGACGATCCGGATCGTTCGCGGGCAGAAATCCCTGCACTCGCACGTAGGCTGTTTCCGCTTCCGCGTAGCGGCCACGATCGAACAAGGAATGTGCGAGCAGTGTCGATGCTGTGCGCTGATACTTCGGATCAACGACAGGCTTGCGCTCGAGAACCTGCTGCGAGACTTCGATCACGCGATCAAATTCGTTGAGTGCGAACAGTTCTTCATCAGCCTTGGTCAGAACACGCGCCGACTCCGCGTGCTCCGGGAAGCTTGTCGCGAACATGACTTCGCTTTCGATCGACTGTCGATGCCACAAAGCTTTCGACTCACCAGTGATCGTCGCCTCATGCTTCGTGTAAGCGACCAAGGCTGCGTAGCCCGCAGCCGATGACTTCGCATGCGCGGGATAATCGTATGCCGTGCGCTCGTACTCTTTCGCCGCTTCCGCGAAGCGCCCGGACTCAAACAACACTTCGCCGAGCAGATAACGCGTCTCTGGCGCTTCGGCATCCTGCGGAAAGGAATCGAGCATCGCGCGATACCAACGTGCAGCAACCGAATAGTCTTCAGGCTTCTTCGATTTCTGTGCGGCTGCGTGATAGTACTGAGCAAGATCCTTCTGATTGGATTTGAGCTGAGCGGCCACTTCGGGCGCGTCCTGAACAGTGCGTTCTTTCCAGAAGGGCGAGCCAAACGCATAGCGCTCGACGAAGGCCTGCTTGCCCTCGAGCACCAGCGTCGCGAAGCCACCCTTCTGATAAGCCTCGATCGTTCGCATCTGCAACGACGGCGCAAAGCGATCTTCCGGACGACGCTTAGCAAACGCTTCGAACGCAAGCGCTGCGTCCTGGTAGCGTTCCTTTTCTATATAGAGATTACCCAGCGCTTCATAGAGCAGGTGCGCATAGACAGGATCGCCGCGCTGCTTCAGGAAAGCGTCCAGCGATTCAGGACCTTCGAGGTCATAGAACGTGATCGCGACAGCACGGAAGGCATCATCAGTGAGCTCGCGTTCGGGTCGCTGCAGAGATTCGCGCTGCCGCAACTTGCCGTTCTCGATCCATACGCGATCGATGACTTTGAGGAATGAGTTGACACTGTCCTCACCGCGGCCCTGCTTGAACAGAGACCAACCGTGTTTGTACAGACCCTGATCGTAATAGCCACTCTCAGGACCTACAGCAATGACGGCCGCATAAGCGCGCTCGGAATCTTTGTAGCGGCCCGCACTGAATAAAAGTTCGCCTCGTCGGAACTGCGCTTCAGTCACCCATTTGCTGGAGGGGTACTCGGCGACCATCTTGTCGAGAACAGCTAATGCCTTCTCGGGCTGAGCTTCCGATTCGTACGCGCGCGAGAGCTGGTACATCACTGCGTCATTGCGTGCGTACTTCGGATACTGCTTGAGCAACGATTCGTAGAGCTTGATGGCTTCCTTGTTCTGCAGTCCTTCGAAATCTGACTCGCCGGCGGCGCGAGCGGCCTCATCCACTTCCACCTGCAAGTCGCCCAGACGACGCATTGCTTCTGCACGCATCGCTGCATCGCCCGACTTCAACTCGAGGAAGCGCTGATACTGATCGATCGCTTGCTGCGGCTGCACGTTGGTAGGCGGATCACGATCCACCTTGATCTCGCGATTTTCGAGATCCTTGATCGTGCCGGTCGGTTTCGGTTTCTTCTCGGCCAACGCCGGCGTGCTGCTCAGGAACGTTGCAAGCAAGGCCGCACCGGCTGCGGTACGAAGCCACGCGGGAGGATTGCGGAGGTTCATTCGCCACCTCCACGCTTTTCAGCACCTTCAGGTGAGGCCGCACCGGAAGAAGCGCGATCGTAGATCGAGGCAAGCGCAAAGCGTGCCTGCAGCGAATACGCCGCCAGTCGCTCCTTCTGTGACTCGAGCTCATGAATCGCAATGGAAGCGAGATACTGATTCTGCTGAGTGGCGGCTGAATCCAATCGCGCCATCAATCCATCAATGCGCGGCTGAAGCGTTTGCACGCGCTGTGCAAACTGTTCGGTGCGGGCTGGATATTCTTCCCGTGCGCGCTCGATCAACACCCAACGGCGACGCGCCTCTTTGGTAGCAACATCGAGCTCGCGCATCTCTTTGCGCTGCTTCCACAAACGCGCTTTGTAGCTGGAAGAGAAGTCCCAGAGCAGGCGACCGCGCAGCAGCCGTACCTTCTCGCTCATCTCCTGTACCAGCGGATCGTTCGCGTCGGCCTGTGCCAACACCTTCTCGATGCGCTGCACCTTTTCCCATTGCTCGATCTCGCGCTCGGTTCCAAGACCAGAAACGTCACCTTCTTTCTCGATCGTCGCGAGTCGCGCCTCGAGATCGGTTCGATGCGCTTCCATGCCGTCGAGATCGACCGTGTCCAGCGTGTTCTCCAATACCGGGAGTCGTTGCGCAAATGCCTGGCGACGGTTGTCGACCATGTCCTGGAATGCAGTGACGCTCAGTTGCCAGCTCGCGAGATTGCGCTGCATGAGTCGCAAATCGCGGTAGTTCTTCAGGCCTTCCTGGAACTCATTCGTTGCGAGCAGGTGATAGAGGTAGCGCGTCTCGGGCGCATCAGGCAGCTGTTGCAACTGCCAGAACCAACCTGCCTTATCGGCCTTGTCATTCTGCGCGATGGCATCGAGCAAACGTCCACTGCGAATCGCCGCGATAGATTGATCGATGCGCTCGGCCTCTTCGCTGAATGCGTTGACCGCCAACGTGTACTGCTCGACAGCCTGCTTGTTCGCTTCGAGCTGCGCATATGCGTAGGGAATGGCGAGGTAGGATTCCTGAACCGCCGCATCGAGCATGTTGCGATCGCGCAGTTCCATCCAGGGCACGAGCGCCTTGGAGAACTGATGTTCAGCAGAGTCGGCCCAACCGACACCCAACAAGGCTTTGTTCGATTGAGGTCCTTCGAGACGAATGCGTTGCAGAACCTGTTTCGCATCGGCAGGACGATTCTCTTTGAGCCACGCGAAACCGAGCGCGAGATTGGCTTTATCGCGCAGCGCGGCCAGCTCATCCGTGGGCGCCGCCATCTGTCCCACTGCATCGAGCAGCTTCGCTGCGTCCGCGACGCGATCCTTGCGAACCAGCGCGACACCGATATTGAAGCGTGCGTACGCAGACCAGGCATCGGAGCGATCTCCGACCGGCTGCCAGCGCTCGAGCGCCGCGATCGCATCATCGTAGCGATTGAGATACATCAGCACCTGGGCTTCGAGCAGATGCCGTTCGGGCTCGAGCTCGCCCGGCAACGCACCTCTGATGGAAGTGAGCGCCGTCGCTGCTTCGTTCAGATAGTTGCGCTGATACCAGACCTTTGCCAGATAGAACCAGGCGCGATTGCGCACATCCAGAGGCACGTTGTCATTCAGGAGCGATTTGAAGATACGTCCCGCTTCTTCGTGCTGACCGAGCGAGAGATAGAGTCCGCCCTTGAGCAACTCGGCTTCCACCGTGTGATTGCTGATGCGGTTGAAATCCTGCGATGCACCGAGTCGGGTGAGCGCCTGGATGTAATCATCCTGGTAGAAGTAGAAGAGCACATCGCCCCAATGCAGATCCTTCACGACCTGCGGGCTGCCGATCAGCGGCTTCTCTTCTTTTGCTTTGTCACGCGCAACGGCGGGCGACATGGCGCCCGCGACCAGCAAGGCGGCCAAAGCACCGTGAGCAACTCTGCGGACCGTGCAGGTCAGCATTGCTGTGGAGAAAATATCTGGCCTGCAGTCCATCGCGTGTCGCTCGCCTGCAGGATCATTCCCATTCCTTGACCACGAACTCGGGCTGGGCCTTCGCTGCGCGATCGCTGATCTTCAGCTCCACATACTTGGCACCGACACCCTTAGTCACCTTGATCGTGGCACCGCGACGATAGTCGCGCACATGCGGACCCTGTCCCGTGAACACAGCGACGAGCTCGTGATCACCAGCCTTTAAGTTGCCGACGAATACACGATGCACACCGCCCTTCAGCAGGGCTTGCGCCTCGCGCTCGGTATAGAGGTAGTTTGCGACTTCCTTGTTGTCGACTTTTAACGTGACCGAGTCGATGGCGAAGTATTCGCCGACGTCCATCGATACGAACACCGCAACCTGGGTGTTGGCGGGGAACAGCAGGTCTTCTTCCAGCACGAAGAGCTCGCGATTCAGATCGAGCACTTCCTTCTTCAATGACTGGACTTCCTGATCGAGACTCTTGAAGTCTCCAGGCGCGCCCTCGCCACCCGGCGCCGGAGCCGCGGGCTCAGTTGGAGCGGGCGATGCTGAAGGAACGACGATGGTTCCCTCCTCCGCTCGCAGTGGCGCAGTCAGAAACAGCAATGACAATAAAACCAGGCTTACATGACGCAACATGACACCTATCCAATGCCCAGCAGCAGCAACGATGACCGCCTGTTGGCGGCGACTCCACAAACTCAGGCCCGAATGTTCACTCATTCAGCAGCTCGCGGATCTGCTCGGCGTAACGTTTTTCGTATCCAGGCTTGAAGCCTTCAAACACCTGTCGCACGACACCTTCGCGATCGATCATGACTGTCAGCGGCATCGAGTTGACCTCGTACGCGCGGCTGACTTCCTGCCGACCATCGAACAACACCGGGTATGAAACTTTGAGCGTGTGCGCCATCTCGGCAGCTCGCTCTGACGTTTCGTCAATGTTCACGCTCAGCACGGTCATGCCCGCGAGCTTGTACTTTCCGTAAAGATCGTCGATCAACGGCATTTCCTGGCGGCACGGTCCGCACCAGGTCGCCCAGAAATTGATCACAACGACTTCGCCGAGATGCTCAGACAGCCGCAGGTTCTCACCTTTCATCGAGTGCAGTGCGAAATCCGGCGCGGGTTTGCCGATCAGTCGCGATGCAGCCCAGGCTGATGCGCATGCAAAGGCGCAGATCGTCAGCACACAGCTGATCAGCACCCTCGCTGCGGACGCACTGCCGCGACGACGCGAGAAGCGCCGCAAATATGAACCTATGGAGATCTGGTGCAGCATCAAAAAACAAGCACGCGCCGGTCGGTGTAGGGAAGGCAGCCAATCGCAGGCCGCTCGATCGACGGAGGTTTCGTAAAGGGAGGGACAGCTGCAGCCGTCCGACCCAGTCATGAGCCGATCGGTCGCTGGCAACCCCGCTGTCCTAGGAAACTCCCCGTAGACCGGTGGCTTTGCGTCCTCACCTTTCGGTGAGTTTGCCTTTGCGTGGACAGCGTTCATCCGCTGTCCTCAAATACTTTAGTTAGGGTGCCAAACGGCGCGCAAATATGTCAACGAACGAAGTGTGAAGCCAGCGGCGCAAAACCGCGACTCAGGTGTGATTTCCCGCACACTTCACTCGCTTGTCTGTGTCCGCAGACACAACCACGCAAGTTCCGACTGAAACTCGCGTGGCTGGGACCTCTTCAATCAGATCGGAACGCGAGGTGCGATGTAGTCCGATCTCGAGCTCTGCTTCCACTGATCAATCATCGCGGGCGTGACTCGCTCCGAAGGGGCAGACGTGACAGGTGCTACCACCTTCGCGCGCTCCTGCCCCTGGCCGTAGAGCATGGATCCCGCGACAGCAGATCCCAACGTGAGCAACAGGGTGGCACCGACTGCAATTCGAGTTTTCATGAAAATCTCCTGAAGCTACGCAAGATCACGCGAGGATTTGAGGACGCTTGGCATTCACTGCGCCGTCGGCCAACTGGATCTGCGGACGCTTCGCATTCACTGCACCATCGGCCAACTGGATCTGGGGGCGCTTGGCATTCACTGCGCCATCCGCCAACTGAAGCTGTGGACGCTTGGCGTTCACCGCGCCATCAGCCAACTGAAGCTGTGGACGTTTGGCATTCACTGCGCCATCGGCCAACTGGATTTGTGGACGCTTCGCGTTCACTGCGCCGTCGGCCAGCTGTGGGCGCATGGCATTGATCGCGTCCGCATGGGCGAGCGAGCTACCGAGCAGAGCCACAACGACGAAAGAAGCGACGATAGGGTTACGCATGAAGCAAGACCTCTTTATTTGAACAACTGGGACAAAGCGTTCCGATGCACGATCGGTTTCACTGACATAAGCGACGGACCCCTGTGAGGCCCGTCACATGTCAACTGGACAATCGGCCGAAAACGTCAACAATCAGAGGCAGACCTAGGGCGAAGTACGGAATTTCCCTTAGCGCCCGTCGGTCATCAGGGCACGTCGCATGAGCGTTGCGGGGCGCGGCTTGGGGGTGGCTATCCGGAGCTCGTGCCAAAATGGGGATGAAGGCCCTGTTTTGATGGGGAATTTCTGATTTAGTTAGGTCCGCAGGTCACGTTGCGGCATCGATCAGCGTCAGACCGGGATCAGGGCTTATAAAATCTCGAACACGACCAGCGGGCAGCGGAGCGCATTTTTCTGAGCAACACGATCGCAGCGGCAATTCCAGACGTAGACCGTCAAGCTGTGACGCGATTGCTCTCGGCTTGGCAGTCCGGCGATTCGCGGGCGCTCGAACGCCTGACCCCTCTCATCTATGAGGATCTGCGGGAGCGTGCTCGTAGCTACATGAAGCGCGAGCGGCCGGGGCACACACTTCAAGCCACGGCGGTTGTGCACGAGGCATTCGTCAAGCTCGTCGCCATGGATGTTCCTTGGCAGGATCGCGCGCACTTCTTTGCAGTGGCTGCACGCCAGATGCGGCGCATCCTGGTGGACCATGCGAAAGCGCGTTACCGGAGCAAACGCGGCGGCGCGACCACGACGAACGGTTTGCTCGACGAACTGAACAACACAGACGCCGTCGGCCCGATGACCCCAGGTCAAATCGATGTTCTGGAAATCGATGAAGCCCTGCAACGCCTCACAACGCAGAGCCCTCGATTGGCGGAAATCGTGGAACTGCATTATTTCGGGGGCCTCACCTATCAGGAGCTCGCCGAGACGCTCAAAGTGTCGGAAGCCACTATCGATCGCGATCTGCGATTGGCCAAAGCGTGGATCCTGCGGCAGATTCGTCCGCAACGTCCGCAGCACCCGGAAGCCGTCTGATCGGGCCACCCGTGCATGAGCAATGACAAGGACAGCGTGAGCGTCACGCCCGAGGGCGCCGGGGTAGATCCCGCATTCGCTCGCATGGAAGCTCTCTTCAACGAAGCATCGGTGCTGCCCAAGGAAGAACAGGCGGCGTTCGTTCTCGCACAAACCCCAGATGATCCTGAGCTGCGCGATGAAGTTCTGGCCATGCTGGCGCTCGACAATGGTCGACGAACCTCTCCTCTGACCCACGCGCTCGGCGCAGCCTTCGATGTAGCCACTCGAGACCGACGCAAGGCTCTTCTGGGAAAGGTGGTTGGTAACTACCGGCTTACTGAGGTACTCGGCCACGGTGGAACGGGAACCGTCTATCTCGGTGAGCGTGCGGATCGCCAATACTCGGCGCAGGTCGCGGTCAAGGTCGTTGACGGCGCAACAGTTCACCCCAGCCTTGGGATGCGCCTGCGGGCCGAGCGCCAGATTCTCGCCAGCCTGAATCATCAGAACATTGCCAAGCTGCTCGATGCAGGCGAGATCGAGGATGGCCGGCCCTACCTGGTCATGGAATACGTTCACGGCAAAGCCGTGGACCAGTACGCCGATGACGCGCAGCTCGATTTACGCGGGCGACTCGAGTTGTTTCTGGATATCTGCTCGGCCGTGCAGTACGCCCACCAGAACCTGATCGTCCATCGGGACCTGAAGCCCGCGAACATTCTGGTAACGCCCGAAGGCACGCCCAAACTTCTCGACTTCGGTATTGCCAAGCTGCTGGATGCGAGTGATCAGGGCACGATGCTGGCAATGACGCGAATGAACGATCGGTTACTGACGCCCGAATACGCCAGTCCCGAACAGATACTTGGCCGAGTCGTGACCACGGCTAGCGACGTTTACGCTCTCGGCGTCGTTTTATACGAACTGCTGACCGGACTGCGTCCCTACGTTGTTCCAGCTTCTGCCAGTCAGCTCGAACTTGAACGATGTATCTGTGTGGCCGATCCACTGCGTCCCAGCGCGGCCGTGCGCCGCGCCATCGAGTCCAACGAAGCTGAAACACAGTCATTGATCGATTCTCTCGC
Source organism: Povalibacter sp. (assembly GCA_045810085.1). Lineage (GTDB taxonomy): Bacteria > Pseudomonadota > Gammaproteobacteria > Steroidobacterales > Steroidobacteraceae > Steroidobacter. The sequence goes on from JBJMWN010000059.1 coordinate 10,207, forward strand.
GGCCGCGCGGCGATTGCCGCCAGATCGGCTGTTGAAGCGATTGATCGGCGATCTCGACGCGATCGTGTTGCGCGCCATGCGCAAAGAGCCTGACCTGCGCTACAACTCGGTGGAACAGTTCGCTGCAGATGTCCGCCGTTATCTGGAACGCGAACCCGTCCAGGCCCGCCAGGGCAACTGGATGTACTACTCAGCAAGATTCGCTCGTCGCAATGCCGTCGGCGTCGCTGCGACCTCTGCATTCATCGTGTTCCTGATTTCGTTCGCTGTGGTCATGTCCATTCAGAGACAACGCATCGTCCAGGAACGAGACCGCGCCACGCAGGAAGGTGAGCGCGCGGAACGAGTCTCGGATTTCATGTTGCGCGTGTTCACTGCAGCGGATCCCTTCGAGAATTCCGGCAAGCAGATGACCGCGAGCGAACTGCTCGAGCAAGCGGCACGCACGATCCAGGGAGAACTCGGCCAGCAACCCGAGGTCCGCGCACGACTGTTGGAGGCCATCGGCCGTGCCTATCGCCGCCAAGGTCAATCTGGGCGGGCAGTTACATTTCTCGAGGAATCCTTGCGAGTGCGCAGACGCGCTAACTTGCCGGAGGATGCACAGACGGGCCAGGTTTTCAGTGAACTCGCCGTCGCACTGCGCAACGACGGGCGCTTCGACGAATCCGATCACGCCTTCCATGAAGCCATTCGGATTGCAGAAACGCAGAGCGGAAAAGAAAACTCCCTGACTCGCGCTGGCCTGTTAGCTGACCTGGGCAGACTCGAACTGGTCCGCAGTAATCTCGACAAAGCTGAGCCGTACTTCACGCAGGCCTTGGCCATCATGCGAGAAGAAAAAGGCCTTCGCGATCCTGAGGTGGCCAGCATCCTGCTCGACATGGCCAGCGTGCGTGCATGGCGCGACGATCTCGACGGCGCTGAACGTGCAGCGCGCGAAGCCGTGAGCATCTATCAGGAATCGATTCCGCTGAAACTGCATCCCGATCGCGTCATGGCGAATTCGCGTTTGGCGGAAGTGCTATTCCTTAAAGGCAAGATCGATGAGGCGGGCGATCTGTATCAAAGCGTGCTCGATAGCCAGCGGGTTCTCTATGGTTCCACCACCAGCCAGGTAGCAGACACGCTCGACTCTCTCGGTCAGATACGCCTGGCCCAGAACAAACTGGCGGAGGCGGAAAAACTTACGCGTGAAGCGATCCAGGTGAACACGCAGGCGCGTGGTAAGGACTACTACATGACTGGATATCTGCGAACCAGCCTCGCGCAGATCCTGACGCGTCAGGGACATCTCCATGAGGCCGAATCCGAATTGCGCGAGGCACTTGATCTCTACTCACGAAGCTTGCCGTCGGATCATCAGTACGTGCCCGCAGCAGAGTACCTGCTGGGTGAGTTGTTGCTCGCCACGCATCGCTTGCCCGATGCCGAAGCTGTGTTGACCGCGTCCATGAACCGATGGAAGAGAACGTCGGCACCTGCCTGGCGCTCGGCGCGTTCGGCAAGCGCTCTGGGCGAGACGCTCTACCGCGAAGGCCGTATCCAGGAGGCGGAAAAATATCTGGTTCAGAGCTTCCGTGATCTCACGGCCGACAACGGCGCCGACGCGGATACCCGACGCAAGGCTCGCGAACGCGTAGCGCGCTTCTACACCGATCGCGGTCAACGTCAGAAACTCGAAGAGCTGATGCTCGCAACCAACCAGAATGCAGTTGCGCCGCGCAACCTGCGTCCGAACTAAGCCGCTCGATCTCGGTCTCACGCACCAGGTGCGTCAATACCAGTGCATCTATCTGTTAGAGTGCGCGCGGTCCTGCGGAGTGCTTACCGCGGAACACCGTGTTTACACGCACGTTCCTCATCGATCCAAAATTTTCAGAGGTTAAGCAGACGATGCGAGCCAGACTCCTTGTCGCGCGATTCATAGTCGTATTGGTGTCGATGTCATTTGGCGTTGCGGCCGTTGCCGGTGAGCGACAGGACGCGCGTCTGATGACTTCCACTCAGGTGCTCAATGAATTGATGGCGATGCCGGAGCAGAACATTCCGGTATGGCTGCTCGAGCGCGCCTATGCAGTGGCCGTCGTGCCCAGCGTCATCAAAGTGGGCCTCGGCATCGGCGGACGCCGCGGCAAAGGCGTGATGGTCGTGCGTCGCGATAACGCTTCGTGGAGCAATCCGATATTCGTGAACCTGACCGGTGGCAGTTTCGGTTTCCAGGTCGGCGTGCAATCGACCGATGTGGTGCTCGTGTTCACTTCGCGTAAGAGCATCGAAGGTATTGTCGGCGGCAAGATTACGCTCGGCGCCGATGCGTCAGTGGCGGCAGGACCTGTCGGTCGTCAGAGCTCCGCAGCCACGGACATCGGACTGACCGCGCAGGTGTACTCATATTCGCGTGCGAGTGGATTGTTTGCTGGTGTCGCGCTCGACGGTTCAGCCATGACGATCGATACCGCATCGAACGAATCGTTCTATGCGCGTCCGGGCATTCTCGCGAGCGAGATCATCCGGAGCGATGCGCCCGCAGCGCCCGCGCCAGCATCAGAGTTCACTGCGGCTATCCAACGCGCTGCTTCGGGAACAGCTACCGCTCATGCAGCCGCGCCAACGCCTGCATCTGCAACACCGCCCGAAACAGCTCAGCAAGGAAAGCCTGCTCAGGAAGGCTCTCTCACCACCTATCCGATGGAAGACGGAGCTCCGGGTACCGAGCCGCCACAATAAAACTGCGCTGAGGTCGGGCAGTGATGCCCGATCACTTGGGCGATTCAGTACCTTTCCACGAGTCGACGTAGCCTGCCCATTCGACGTTCTTCGCCACGTCCGTGATCTCGAGCGCATCGCGCGCGTCGATCATCACAGCGTATTCATCGGTCGCTGGCTTGGGCTGCACGAGCATGTTCTGCAGCGCTTTGGGATGTGGACCGTGCGTAAAGCCGCAGGGATGCAGCGTCATCATTCCCGGATGGATGTTGTCACGCGAAAAGAAATTCCCTGCGTGATAGAAAATAACCTCATCGTAATCGTCATTGTTGTGGAAGAACGGCACCTTCAGCGCACCCGGATCTGTCTCGAACGGTCGGGGTACGAATGTGCACACGACGAACCGATGCCCAACGAACGTCGTATGCGCCGAAGGAGGCAGGTGATAACGATGGCTGACGACGGGCCGAATGTCTTTGACATTGATTCGCACGACACTCAAGTCGCCGTGCCAGCCCACCGCATCCAGAGGATTGAACGGATACGTGACAGTCGAGATCGCCTGATGTCGTTTCACACGGACTTGCCACGACCGATCTTGTGACTGCTGCGCCAGGAACGCCTCGTCCATTCGCGGTGCTTCCAGCATCGCTGGATCGAAGATCGCATGGCCACCCAACAGTCCCTTGTCTGGAAGCTCGTAGCTTGAATTGATCGCCTCGATCATCAGCAATGCGAGCGGCTCGCGAACTTCGACACGCCACATCGTGCCCCTGGGCACCATGATGTAGTCGCCCGCCACGACGCTGAGATGACCGTAGTCGCAAAAGAAATCCGCAGCGCCACGATGCACGAACAACAAATCGTCGCCGTCCGCGTTGCGAACGAGATGATCCATCGACTTCGATGCACTCCAGAAGCGGACGCGCACGTGCGCATTGCAAAGCACTTCAGCCGCCTGCCAGGGCGACTCGGGTTGACTGCCAAGCTTTGTGAGATCGAACGCATGAGGTCGCAACGGACCTTCAAACTCAACCCATCCGGTCGGCGGATGTTTGTGATGGAACATCGTCGCCGGACCGAAGAAGCCTTCCTTGCTGATTTCGCGCTCGTACGTTCCCTCAGGCAGATCGGCGTGTGCCTGCCTGGAAGCCTTACCTTCGATGCGCGAAATGGGGATGCGGGATTTCATGGGCGCTTCATCGGTCACTGGCTGGCGACTGGCTAAAGCAAGAACGATCGCGGTCACTCATCGAAGATTCTCCTTGCCGACCCGAGCATCCAACGCCGCACTCGCCCCGTCTCTAGATCACGCCTCGACGCATCTGATCCAGCTCGATGGATTCGAACAATGCTTTGAAATTGCCTTCGCCAAATCCCTCGTTGCCTTTGCGTTGAATAATCTCGAAGAAAATGGGACCTATGACGTTCTGCGTGAAGATCTGCAACAGGGTGCCCTGCCCTTCCTGCGGATTGCCGTCGATCAACACGCGGCGTTTGCGAAGTTCTTCAAGGTCCTCGCGGTGACCCTGCACACGAGCATTGACCCCTTCGTAGTAGGTCTCCGGCGTGTCCTGGAACTGCACGCCTTGCGAGCGCAGCGTATCCACCGTCTTGAGGATATCGTTCGTGGCAAGTGCGATGTGCTGAATGCCTTCGCCATGATATTCACGCAGGTATTCCTCGATCTGCGATTTATCGTCCTGCGACTCATTGATCGGGATCCGGATCTTGCCGCACGGACTCGTCATCGCCCGGCTGAACAAGCCGGTCTTCTTGCCTTCAATGTCGAAGTATCGAATCTCGCGAAAGTTGAACAGGCGTTCGTAAAAGCCTGCCCACTTGTTCATGTTCCCACGAGCAACGTTATGAGTGAGATGGTCAATACATTCCAGACCCGTCGATCCGGAATTTGGAGCTTGTGCAACCGGAACAAAATCCACGTCGTAGATCGTGCGTTCACCGTAGCGATCAACCAGATAAATGAGACTCCCGCCGATCCCCTCGATCGCAGGGATGTTTAATTCCATTGGGCCGACGCGCGTTTCGACGGGTTTTGCACCCAACTCCAGACACCGCTTGTACGCATACGATGCGTCGCGAACCCTGAACCCCATCGCACAGGCGGAAGGTCCATGCACCTGCGCAAATTGCTGGCCGAAACCGCTGGGCTCAGCGTTGATGATGAAGTTGATGTCGCCTTGTCTATGCAGCGTCACATTCTTGCTGCGATGACGCGCGGTAGCCGGAAAGCCCAGTCGCTCGAAGAGCGTGCGCAACAGCTCTGGATCTGGCGCCGTGTACTCGACGAACTCGAAGCCGTCGGTACCTGCAGGATTATCGGAAGATGACGGCTGAGCACCAGAATCGAGGTGCTGGTGATCTCGCGGAGAGACTGGCATGGGCTTCGCCCTCTTGAATGATGAAGCTCGGATTGCATACCGCGCAGTGAACTGGCGAGGCGCAAGCCGTAGCAAGTAGTTACAATTGAAACTATTCCCCCTGGACGAGTCAACCGCGCCGCCCGCTGCATGAAACAAACCAAGAAGAACGGTAGACGGACTGCCGACACACTGCACCTCGATAAATTCGTTCCGTATCGGCTCTCTGTGCTCAGCAACACGGTGAGCATGAGCCTGGCGCGCGCGTATGCACGTGAATTCAACCTGTCCATTCCGGAATGGCGTGTCATCGCAGTACTGGCTCGCTACCCGAATCTGTCCGCTGTGGAAGTCGCCGAACGCACAGCCATGGACAAGGTCGCTGTGAGTCGAGCCGTGCAGACGCTGCTCAGATCGAAGCGTCTGGCGCGCAGTTACGATGTGCAGGACCGACGTCGCTCCGTGTTGCGCCTGTCCGCCGCGGGCCGATCTGTATACACACGCATCGCTCCCTTGGCGCTGGCGTATGAACAAAAGCTGCTGGCCTCGTTGACCAGCACCGAACAACGTGCTCTCGAGCGGCTGATGTCCACGTTGCTCAAACGCGCGCAGCTGATGAATTGAGCCTCAATGCTTTGTTCGATGAAGTCTGCGTAAGAGCGCTAATGGAATGAATCGGCGCGCAACTTGGCTATAATCGATCGGCTCTACTTTTCAGTGCGCGGAGGCGGATCGGGTGAGAACAGTCGCGGAATTTCGAATCGAATACCTGCAGCATCTGGATGCGCAGGGGAACATCGTCGGCGAACTTCCCGCCTTTGCTTCGGACTCGGCCGAGATGCTCAGGATGTACGCGGCAATGCTGCGTGCTCGCACTTTTGACGGCAAAGCCATCAACCTGCAGCGCACGGGCAAACTCGGCACCTATGCCCCGTGCCTGGGACAGGAAGCGACTCATGTGGGCGTCGGTGCCGCCATGCGGACCGAGGATTGCCTGGCCATCGTTTATCGCGAAATCGGCACGCTCTTCTGGCGCGGCGTTCGCATGAAAGACGTGCTGCTGTACTGGGGCGGCGATGAGCGCGGCAACGATTTCGGCGGACCCAAGCACGACTTTCCCTGGTGCGTGCCGATTGCGACACAGACGCTTCATGCCGCCGGCGCAGCAATGGCCTTCAAAGTACGCAAGGAGCCGCGTTGCGCGGTGGCCTATATCGGAGATGGCGGAACTTCCGAAGGCTCGTTCTACGAAGCGATCAATTTGGCAGGCGCTCGACAATTGCCGATCGTGTTCGTGATCTCGAATAACAAGTGGGCCATCTCGGTTCCGCTTCATGAACAAACGGCTGCGCAGACGCTGGCTCAGAAAGCCATCGCGGCTGGCATTCCAGGAATTCAGTGTGATGGTAACGATGTGATCGCAGTGCGTGCCTGTATGGAAACGGCGCTTGCCAAAGCACGCAGTGGCGGAGGTCCCACCGTGATTGAGGCGCTGAGCTACAGACTCAGCGATCACACGACCGCTGATGATGCAAGCCGCTATCGCTCCGAGACGGAAGTGAGCGAAGCGTGGGAACTGGAGCCGCTGCTGCGTTTGCGCCGTTTCCTGACCGCTCGTGGCGCGCTGGACGAAACACGTGAACAGACCATGAAAGCCGAATACACCCGCGAGGTCGAAGCGGCGGTCAAGGAATATCTCGCCACACCCAAACAAGCCACCGACACAATGTTCGATTATCTGTTTGCGAATCCACCGCCTTATCTCGAAACGCAGAAGGGACTCGCACGCCGCTACGCTGGTACGGGCCGGCCTTCTCACTAAGCGGCGAGATCGGCGATGCCAAAAATCACAATGATCGAAG
>JBJMWN010000060.1:0-5071 GCA_045810085.1 Povalibacter sp.
ACAAAGAGTTTGCTTTCGGAATAGGCGCTGCTCGCATCCCAGCGCCGTTCAAGCCAATCGATGTCACGCAGCGAAGCGCTGGCACCCCGGTGCATTCCGCTACTGAGATAGATCAGGCGATTCGGACGCTCGATAAGTGCAGTCAGCATGAAGGGGGCCAGTGTGTTCACCGCGAGGATGGTCGCATGGCCCTCGGGCGTCGCTCCGCGACTGTTTTCGAGGTAGATGCCTGCATTGTGGATGACTGCGTCCATGCGGCCGATGCTGTTGACTTGCTCGGCGACCTTCCGTGTCTCGGCAGCGCTACTCAGATCTCCCGTCACGAGGCCTGCGGAACGCGAGCGCAGATCGGAGAGCGATGAGGCGCGTTGTGGCGAGCGGGCGTGCAGAACAACTTCGTGGCCTTCATCCATGAGTGTGCGTGCTGCTGCGAGCCCGAGGCCATCGGTCGAACCGGTGATGAAGATGCGACTCATGCGATTCGATACCTCAATCAGACAAACTCATGTTGCCGATGCGCTCGACTGCTTCGAGCACCAGTGCATGGTGTAGCAGTTGGGTACTCAAGGCCGGATCATCACCTTGATCGACTTGCGTTGGTCCATCTCGCGATAACCCTCAGGCACGCCATCGAGATCTACGACCCGATCGAACACCTTTCCTGGATTGATCTTTCCTTCGACGATGTCCGGCAACAGTTCGTCAATGTAAGCGCGCACGGGCGCCGGACCGCCGCCCACGGTCACGTTGCGATAGAACGCAGGAAGCGAGGAAGGCATGGCGGAGTCCTGCGGCACTCCAACACGGCCGACGGCACCACCAGGACGCGTGATTTCGATGGCAGTCGCTATTGCTTCTCCATGTCCGACGCATTCCAGGACTGAGTGAGCGCCTTCACCGCGCGTCAGTTGACGTACTCGCTCTATACCTTCCGGACCGCGTTCACTGACGATGTCGGTCGCACCAAACTCGCGCGCGAGTGCGATGCGGTCCGGATGACGTCCGAGGAGAATGATCTGCTCTGCACCCATGCGCTTGGCCGCAATGACGGCGCACAGACCGACGGCACCATCTCCGACGACAGCTGCAGTTTTTCCAGGAGCAACTTTCGCCACGACCGCAGCGTGATGGCCCGTGCCCATCACATCCGAAAGCGTCAGCAGAGAGGGCATGAGTGCGTCGTCCTCTCGGTGCGCGACAGGAAACAACGTTCCGTCTGCTTGTGGAATGCGAATGGCTTCCGCTTGCGCGCCCGCCATGCCTCGGTTGCCGAAGAAGGAGACGTGGACGCATGCAGTGAACAGGCCTTCGCGACAGAAAACACAGGTCCCATCCGAGCAGGCGAACGGCATGATCACCACATCGCCGCGCTTGACAGTGCGTACGTCGGCGCCGATGGCTTCCACTACGCCGATCGCTTCGTGACCCATCGACTGGCCCTGGTCGGATCGTTGCATTCCTCGATATGGCCACAGATCGCTGCCGCAGATGCAGGCTCGCGTGACGCGAACCAACGCATCGGTCGGTTCAACGAGGGTCGCGTCTGGAACGTTCTCGATTCGAACATCGCCGGCGGCATGCATGATGGTTGCGCGCATAGTGGCTTTCCTCTCGCGAATGAACGGGATGGGACAGTGACAATGTAATGGGGAGAATCCCGGACGATTAGCTACCGCAGTTCGAACGGTGCTATGAGAGAAATTCACGAATGCTGCCGTGCAGCCGGAAATCCTTTCTCAAGCACACGAGTGCGGATCGGTGATAAGTGACGCTTCAACGGATGAGGAGTTCCGAATCAGAGACAGTGGCTGCGGACCCGTCCCGGCAACAATGTTCGCTTCAGAGCGCTCCCAGTGTCGAAGAATGTATTCTCCAAGCTTCCGATTGGCAGCGAAGAAGTTACGCGTCCGAAGTGACGGCGAGAGCTTTGTCAAAGGAACTGTTTTCGGAGAAGGAGCGGAGCGTGAATATAACGATGCGCAAGCTGATCGCCACAGGAGTCGCCTGCACTATGTTCGTGATCCCTGAAATGAACTCGGGTGCTGCGTCTGCCGCGGAGCCGCCGATGGTCCGTATCGCTGAAATCGAGATCGACCCGCAGCAACTCGAAGCCTACAAAGCGGTTCTGGCAGAAGAGCAGGAGGCTTCTGTGCGGCTGGAACCCGGCGTCTTGATGCTTCACTCGGTGGCCATCGCCGACAGTCCGACATCCATTCGTCTGCTCGAGGTCTATGCGAGCCGCGCAGCGTACGAGGCACACGTCAAGGCACCACATTTCGTGAAGTACAAAACGTCGACAGAGAAGATGGTCAGATCACTGAAGCTCATCGAAACCAAGCCGATTCTGCTTTGCTCCAAATCGATGGCTGAAACGGGAGCACCGACCCGCTGCATGTGAGCATCGGTCAACCACCGCAAAATCACCAGAACGCTCGCATAGACGACGAACTAGGGGGTGGCTGTTTGGTGGTAGTGCCTCGGCGTTATCCAGCCGATCGAATTCAGACATACTGGCGCCGATTGCTTTGCGCTGCCGCGGACGTCCAACCACAATGAATTTCAAAACTCGCCGCATGATCAGTCACCTCACGCAACTCCTCGACATCGGATATGAGCGCGTCGGCCGTTGGTCGCGCAGCACGGTGCTCGTGACGTTGTTGCTGGTAGGCGCACTGCAGAACACTCAGGCCCAGGCTGGCAATCTCGAAGCCCGTGACATTCTCGAGGACACGAAGCTCTACTTCACAGCGCCTGTGCGGTGGGATGCCGATGACTGGAAATTCTTTGGCGGATCCCTGGTGGCTATTGGAGTGGCTCACGAGTTCGACGAGGATGTTCGTTCGCATTTCATCGATAAGGACCACGCTCAAGCACCTGGCGAAGACAGCGAGAGCACGAGGGATGCCATCCCAGCGGCATTGTTGTTGGGAGGCACGCTCACCGCGGCTTGGGTCACAGGTGATCAAGGCGGATATACCGAAGCCTGGTCCATGGCTGAAGCAGGTGCTTTGAGTGGCCTCACCGCGTTGGTGATGAAGAGTGCGTTCGGGCGCCAGCGGCCCAATGACACCGCTCACGTGGACGACTGGTTCAGTGGAGGCGATTCGTTTCCATCGATGCACACGACGGTGGCTTTCGCCATCGGGTCCGTGCTTGCCGAATCCGGGAGTGATCGATATCGATGGGTCCGCCGTCTTCTGGGCTACGGAGTTGCCGGTGGCACCGCTTACCTGCGCATGCGTGAAAACGTGCACTGGATGTCCGATACCGTCGCGGGTGCGAGCATTGGCTTTGCGACGGCGGAATTCGTCGTGAACCGACGTCAGGAGAAGAAACGAAGCGGGTCGTTCCAGGTGGTGCCGATGAACGACGGCGTGATGCTGACTTACTCAGGTACCTTGCACTAACGATCGATCAGCGCAACGAATCGCATAAGAGTGCGACTGCGACACCCACGGCAGCGATGCTGATGACGAGCACGGCCCCAGCAGCACAATCCTTCACCAGCTTGATGCGCGGATGTTGATCGGGGTGCAGGTGATCCACGAGGATCTCCAGCGCCGTGTTGAATAGCTCTGCGGCCAGCACCAGCATCACCGTCACTGCGATGATGGCCCACCACAGCGGAGCCGGGCGCAGGTACACCATTCCAGCCAGGACTGCGCAAGCAGCGACGATCTGAAAACGAAAGCTGTTTTCGGTCCGGATCGCATGCACGATACCGGCAAGTGCAAACCCGAGGCGATGATGGAATGATTTGTTTTTCACGCGATACCCGTCGAGACCTCGCGATTGGGCAGGCGCAATACTCGCACGTGAGGGCGGGCAGTTCAGCAACTTCTTGCGAGTCAGACGTGCGTGCAGGGACCTGCCGTGGCTCGCAGATCAGTGCACTCGTCAGAGAGAACATTTTCAAGCCCGCTTGTCTGACTCCGATGGCGCGGTATTGAGCGTGGTCATGTTTCGCAGAAGTGTACGCAAGGTTGCCGCATAGGCATCGGATTCAGCGACGCGGGCTTCGAAGTGCTGGCTCAAGGCGTTGCGGCCTCGCTGTTTCTCTTCCTCCAGCATTCTTTTGGAAATGTGACTGCGTTGCTCGAACATCCGGACAGCGGCCCACAACGCATTCTCGAGACTCGCATCGATCGCCTCACCCAGTGAGTTGAGTTGGAAAGCATGGCCCACCATGCAGCGATACTCTTCGCCTTCATCGGGCCGCTTCCATAACGGACCACCACAACTTGGACACGAAAGGCTGGTCGGTGGGGCGGCTGGCTCGCCAGTCCCCGCGTAGCCTGTCGATCCGTCCGAGATGAGGACCTCAGCGAGCAACTCCGCTGGAACAATTGTGGTCGCAGGTGCGGACTCCTGGATGAGTCTCGACAACAGCCCCGCGATATCGAAAGCACTCACCGTGTGATCTACATCCACATTGACGAGTGCAGTGCGTGGCATCGCGCCGAAGGCAGTCTCGGAAGGGTTTTGCACGATCGCCAATCCGCCACATTGCTTCACGGCTTTCAATCCCGCAGTGCCGTCGTCGAGCTCGCCCGAAAGAAGAACCGCGACAGTGCGACTCTGATAGGCCACTGCAGCCGATCGAAACAAAACGTCGATCGAGGGACGAAACATGTTCTCTCGCGGGCCGCGTGCCGCGTGAACTTGGCCAGGCTTGATCAGGAGATGTTGATCGGGTCGGGCCACGTAAATCGTTCGTGGCTCGATCGGGATCGGGCTCTGCGGCGTGACGACCGGAAGGCGCGTGAACTTCCTGAGCCAGCCCTCGAGCCAGGCGCTACTCGTGGCCGACAGATGCAGCGCGACGAAATAGCTCGCCGACAGGCTTTCATCCAGGCTTTGCAGAATCTGAACCAGCGACGTCAGTGCGCCTGCCGATCCGCCAATCACGATGATGTCGCGGTTCATTGTCATAGTGACCCTGAGCGAGTGCGCTGAAATCGAGTCATGTGTCGATGTCATGCCATGGACGATGGCGTCACGAAGGACGAACGCTCGGTTGCAACTCGCAGATGCGGCCGATCCTACGACCGCTCAGATGAACGTACTCCGT
>JBJMWN010000061.1:0-2949 GCA_045810085.1 Povalibacter sp.
TCAAGCTGAATATCTGGACCTCGAGCTTGAGTGGTAAGCGTCCCGTGATGGTTTATTTCCACGGTGGCGGATTCAGTTTTGGATCCTCCTATGAATTGCCATCGCACGAAGGCGCGCAAATGGCGAGACATCACGACGTGGTCCAGGTCTCCGTCAATCATCGTCTGAACATGCTTGGCTTCTTCGACGCGGCGGAGATCGGTGGTTCAGCTTACGAAGATTCAGCCAACGTCGGCATGACAGACCTAGTGGCAGCATTGCGCTGGGTTCACGACAACATCGAGAACTTTGGCGGTGATCCCGATCGCGTCATGATCTATGGCCAATCGGGTGGCGGTTCGAAAGTAACGACACTGATGGGCATGCCATCAGCGGCAGGTCTGTTTCATCGCGCTGCCGCTCAATCCGGTGGCGGTGGAAATATTCCGAGCAGAGATCAGCAACGTGAACTTGCACGATTGGTGATGAAGGATCTCGGCCTCGCTGCTAACGACATTCAATCATTGCAAAAGATGGAGTGGGCCAAGCTTGTCGCGGCAGGTAATGCCGCGGCAGCGAAGATCAATCCGCCTGCACCTGCGATGGCAGGACCCGGCGCACCCGGCACACCGCGTGTGGGTTGGTCACCTTGCGTCGATGGCAAGATCATCAACATGCGATCGTTCTTCGATGCCGCACCCGAGGTTTCGAAAAATGTGCCGATGCTGATTGGCTCGGTGAGCGAAGAAGGTAATCGCATGTCGCAACGGCCGACGGAAGATGAGTGGCGTGCGAATCTCACGAAGGCTTATGGAGAAGAGAAAGCGGGCGCGATCATCACTGCACTGAAAAAAGCCTATCCGCAGAAGAAGATTCAAACCTTGTCCTATATCTGCAGCGGCGCACCGGGACTGAATGGCCTCTCCATTCGCAACAATGTGGTGAAGATGGCGGGATTCAAGCACGCACTCAACGCCGCTCCTGCGTACACCTATTACTTCACCTGGCAAACACCGATCCTCGATGGTGTACCTGGCGCCTGGCACACAGCCGAACTTCAATTCTGCTTTGACAACACCAAGCGTTGCGAACAAGGCACCGGCAACACGCCCGAAGCACAAGCGTTGGCCAAAAAGATGGCTTCATCGTGGGCAACGTTCGCTGCAACAGGCAATCCAAGTGTTTCCGGTCTGACGTGGCAGCCCAGCGATCCGGAATCGAATCGAACCATGATTTGGGACAACCAATGTCGCATGGCCGATGACCCCGAAGGCGAAGCTCGCAAGATCATCCTCACCTAGCAGTGTGCGGCTGGCTGCTGAGTAAGTGCAGCCAGCAATCGACAGCCGATGAGAGAAGGAGCGCCCCCTGCTGGGGGCCGCTCGTTGCAAGTCTGGTGCGATGAAGATGTGACGCGGCAGGTGAAGCACTTCAGAACACGCTCGGGACTCGACGAGAAAAGAGTGCGCGACACACTGACCATCTCACCGCGCTCGTATCCTTCGACGCTGCATCAAAGGCTGATCAGTATCAACGGCACTGCTCAGCAGTGTCCGCGACATGATCTTCGCGAGGCGCGCTCCCGCGATTCGCTCCTTTCATTCGTTTCACTCATTTCACTGCGTTCGAAAATTCCTCAAGCGTGCAGAAGAAGCAGGCGCATGGGATAGTTCTAGCCGATGCGTCGTCGCGTTGTTGCCGGAGCTGCACTCATGATGAAGCCTGTAGCGAGAATGGATGGCAGAGGAGCAAGCGCGCTGGAGGGGCGCGTCGTCTGGAGTCCGGCCAAATCACTGTGGAACATGGCTATGCTGACGTGCACGATCGGGCTCGCGCCGCTGACGATTACACCGGGCGCGGTGCTGCTGTTTTTGTCGACGACTTACTGCTCGTTGCTGCTGGGTCATTCGGTAGGCATGCACCGGCGCTTCATCCATCGAAGTTACTCGTGCAAGAAGTGGCTCGAGCGTGCGCTCGTTTATGTCGGCGTCCTCGTTGGCGTCGCCGGACCTTTCGGAATCCTGCGCGTGCACGACGAACGCGATTGGGCTCAGCGCCAGCATGCGAGTCACGACTTCTTCGCGCATCGCCGCTCGCCACTCGTTGACTTGTTCTGGCAGCTGAACTGCCGCTTCGAATTCAGCCGGCCTCCGGTGTTCTCAATCGAACCGGAGTTCGCCAACGATCCGTGGTATCGATTTCTGCAAAAGACGTGGATGCTGCACCAGTTTCCGGTTGCGCTCGCGTGCTACCTCGTCGGCGGCTGGAGTTGGGTTGTTTGGGGAGTCGCCGTTCGCGTCTGCATTAGCGTGATCGGCCATTGGAGCATTACTTACTGGTGCCACAACCCCGGACCCGGCAACTGGTGGGTGAAGGGCGCATCCGTTCAGGCATCGAATCTCCGTGGCCTTGGCCTGCTGACGTATGGAGAGTGCTGGCACAACAACCATCACGCGTTTCCGGAATCGGCGCGGATAGGTCTCGCAAAAGACCAGGCCGATCCGGCCGCCTGGATCATCGAAGTGCTTGCGAAGGCGGGCTGGACTTGGAACCTGGGCACGCCCCGACCGCAATCGCAGCGCGACGATCTGGAAGAACGGTGTGAAGACGGGACTACTTTGCGCCTGGAGTCGGCCTGATCACTCGTGGCAGCAAAGTCTTCGCTTGCGCCGCGGCTTGCATGTGCCCGGTGCGGTTCTCGCACGTCACGTTGGGCAATCACCAAGAAACTTTTTTTCAAAGCCGGGGATCGGCCTCTGTTCAATGAACTCACCGCCGAGCTGATCGACCTTATCGAGCGCGACGAATTGAGTCTTAGTGAGTTCAAGCAACGGCACCTCCCCCGCTAACCCGCAACGAAGAGGGGCAGGCACACCTTCCCAAAATACTAAGTGCGATGAACGGACGGCTCGACTCAGATAGTTGCGAAAGCAAGCTGCGCGACAAACCAGGAAAAGCCTCCTCGCGACG
>JBJMWN010000062.1:0-3252 GCA_045810085.1 Povalibacter sp.
AGTTCGAAACTGTTTTGCCGTTCACCGACGTGATGATGTCGCCGGCCTTGATGCCAGCTTTCTCTGCGGGTGAATCCTCGACCACCTGGCCCACGAGTGCACCTTTTGCGTTCTCGAGTCCCAGGCTTTCAGCGACACCAGGAGTGAGATCTCGCAGCTGCACGCCGAGCATGCCGCGCTTCACTTCGCCGTATTGGATCAGCTGCGTCATGACAGCTTTCACCATGTTCGATGGAATCGCGAAGCCGATGCCAATGTTGCCGCCGCTGCGCGAGAAGATCGCGCTGTTCACGCCCACGAGCTGGCCGTCGAGATTGACGAGCGCGCCGCCCGAGTTGCCAGGATTGATCGACGCATCCGTCTGAATGAAATCTTCGTAGCCTTCGGGATTGATGCCGGAGCGACCGAGCGCACTGATGATTCCTGAAGTGACCGTGTGTTGCAGACCGAACGGATTGCCGATCGCAAATACAAAGTCGCCGACCTCAGCTTTGTCCGAATCGGCGAGCGGCATCTCGGTGAGATTCTTCGCTGTGACTTTCAGCACTGCCACATCCGATCCGGTGTCACGACCAACGACCGTTGCCTTGATCTGCCGATCGTCCTGCAATGAAACGGTGATCTCGTCCGCGTTCTCGATCACGTGTGCATTCGTGATGATGTAACCGTTCTTGGAATCGACGATGACGCCGGATCCCGCTGCCTGAAATTCACGCTCGCGCGGCACATTGGGCTGATCGAAAAAGCGCCGGAAGAACGGATCATCGAGCAGCGGATTGCGCGCTTCCTTGATCTTGCCGCGCGTTGCGATGTTGACCACCGCCGGCGATGTTTTCTTGATGATGGGCGCGAGCGAGGGAACCGGCGTATCACCCACTTTTTGCGGCAATTGCGCCTGCACGCTCGCAGTGGCGAATAGCAACGTGAGGGCAACGAGCCTGAATGCCTGTCTCATAGGATTCCTGGATTTGAATGGAACGATTGCAGTCGAAAATCGTGGTCGATTCTAGGGGGCATCCGCGGCTGACTGCCAGCCGAGCGGCGGGGGGAATCGGCAATTGGGTTTGGCGTCGCGCTGCGGGGCGAGTGATCTGCCAGTGCCAATACACCAATGCCAATACATTGCGCAGAAGAGTCGGGGCGGAAGCTGAAAGTTCCAGACGTGCGGAGTCGGGCAACCCAGCGTTTTTGACGGACGAATGACGTGCCACGGCCAGACGTTTACTGCAGCAAGGCACTGTTCGCGCAGCTCGCCGAGCCGAATGATGCGAGCCTCGCATTCTCACCGTGGGTCCGGCTTCAGCCGGACGTGAATCCATCTGTTCGGCTAAAGCCGAACCCACAAGCTTTCAGTTTCTCGGCCTCAGATTCCCTCTCCGAACTCCTTCCCCGAGCCTCGCGTTCTTGCCGGAAGCACCGCTCCTGTGGACAACCGGTGCATGAGCTGTGGGCTGGATGTGATTTCGTTGTGCAGTCCGGAGCGACCACAATATCTAGTGCTGTCGATTTCGCCCGCGAGCCGCTCAATCGCGACACTTGCAAATACAAATTTCGCCGCAAAGTCAGCTAAGTGATTCACCCAACGAGGATTTTCGGTACGACAAAATCTGGAATGATTTCTTGACGCCTTCGTGACAGCGGAATAGATTCCCTGCCCTGACACAAGATGTTGTGGTTCACGACTTGCGCGGTTCCTGCTCTGCGGACTACCAGAGATAGCGATCAAACCAGCGCCTCGGAGCCCCAATGTCGTGCAGCAGAAGGACTGTTCGCAGCGCCGCCCCCCCGCCCAAACCACGAAGAGCGGCGCACGAGCAGATGGAATCAAGAAAAGGGTTTCCCGCCCGCCCACGGGGAGTGTCATTCCGGCATGAAGACCGCAATCAAGCTTGAGCCTATGGACGTCAATACCATTCCATTTCAGGAGGCCTCGCTCGATATCTGGGAGAAGAAGTACCGACTTACTGCCAAGGACGGGACGCCCGTCGATCGCACGATGGACGAGACCTATCAGCGCGTTGCTCGCGCCCTCGCCGATGTCGAGCTCGAAGAAGTGCGCACCGAGTGGCACGAGAAGTTTCTCTGGGCGCTGCGCAAAGGCTGCATTCCAGCCGGTCGCATCACCTCGAATGCCGGCGCGCAGGAACACAAACCTGCGACCTCGACGATCAACTGCACCGTCTCCGGCACGATCACCGATTCGATGGACGACATTCTCGCGAAGGTTCACGAAGCGGGCCTCACGCTCAAAGCCGGCTGCGGTATTGGCTATGAGTTTTCGACGATGCGTCCACGCGGCGCTTATGTGTCGGGCGCTGGCGCGTACACCTCCGGCCCGCTCTCGTTCATGGATATCTACGACAAGATGTGTTTCACCGTGTCGTCCGCTGGAGGTCGCCGTGGCGCACAGATGGGCACGTTCGATGTCGGTCATCCCGATGTGCTCGAGTTCATTCGTGCCAAGCGCGAAGCTGGACGGCTCCGTCAGTTCAACTTGTCGCTCCTGATCACTGACGAATTCATGGACGCGGTGAAGGCCGACAAAGACTGGAAGCTCGCGGTCCCCGTGACACGCAAGGAAGTTGACGCCGAAGCGCTCGACACCTCCGATGCCTCCAAGTACGTGTGGCGCGAGTGGCCGATCGCAGGCACGTATCTCACGAACGAATCCGGTCTCGTGTGCTGCCGTATCTACAAGACGTTGCCGGCGCGCCGTGTGTGGGACGTGATCATGTCCTCCACCTACGATTTCGCGGAGCCCGGCTTCGTGCTCATCGATCGCGTGAACGAGATGAACAACAACTGGTGGTGCGAAAACATTCGCGCGACCAACCCGTGCGGCGAGCAGCCGCTGCCGCCGTACGGCTCATGCCTGCTCGGTTCACTCAATCTCACGCGTTTCGTCGTGGATCCGTTCACGGAAGATGCGCGCTTCGATTGGGAAGAGTTCCGCAAAGTCGTGAAGGTGTTCACGCGCATGCTCGACAACGTGGTCGAGATCAACGGCCTGCCGCTCGGTCAGCAGCGCGATGAAATCACGCGCAAGCGCCGTCACGGCATGGGCTTCTTAGGCTTGGGCTCGACCATCACGATGCTCTGCATGAAGTACGGCTCGAAAAAATCCGTCGCTTTCACTCAGAACGTCTCGCGAGAAATGGCGATCGCCGGCTGGGAAGCAGGCCTCGATCTCGCGCGTGAGAAAGGCCCGGCGCCGATCATGCTCGAAGAGTTCGAGGTCACCGCAGAGATGCT
>JBJMWN010000063.1:0-7728 GCA_045810085.1 Povalibacter sp.
AGTCGTGCGCCTTCATGCTCGGCTCCTTATTGGCTTGAGTTTTGCAACGCGTGTACTGCGCGCGAGCGGAATGCTCGCGCCCGCGCGAATACATCGCAGCACAGTGGTTTTGGCCGCATCTCACGGCTGAGTACGCCTGCGGGTCTGTTGTCGAGTGCAAGAACCTCACAGAGCAAAAAGTCGCGTTGCCAAAATTTACAAACTGGAATCGGTGCTCTCCAGTTTTTGATAGCTCACAGGTCATGCAGAAGTTAACGAAAGGACAGATCGGGATATTGCTCGTGGTCTATGTCGCGCTGCTTGCGGCGTGGTTCCATCAGATTTCTGAATCCAGCATTCATGACGACGCACTCGGTACGCTGATTCCGGCAGTCAACCTTGTACATGATGGTGTGTATTCGTTGGACGACGAACCACCGCTTGCACCCACCATGTACCGTGAGCCAGTACCGATCCTGCTCACCAGCATTGCCGTTGTTGTGGTCGACGCGATCATGGGCCCCGCTGAGCTACCCGCGTATATGTCAGGTGAGCGCGCGCGGCTGATCAAATTTCAGAATGTGCTCTGGCTGACGCTGTTGTGCACGGCCGCGTTTCTGGCGACGCTTTATTTCACCTCGTCTTTTCCACTCGCAACCGGCACTGCGGTGCTGAGCTATCTCGCATTTCTCTATCCAGCCGTGCGAGATGTGGGCGTCGATAGTCTCTACACAGAAATGCCTGCAGCGGGTTTGTTGTTGCTCTCATCGTGGCTCCTCGCGAGCAGCATCTCGGGGCGAAACTGGCCCAGGCTGGTGGCCGCTGGCGTGTGTTTCGGTTTGCTTTCATTGACCAAAGCGATGGCGCTGCCCGTGTTTTTAGGAACGCTGATCGTGGTCGTGCTGTATCGCGCAGTACGTCCTGCAGGGACCGAACTACGCACGACTCTCGCCCAAACGGCTGTGCTTCTTGTGAGTTGCGCAATTGTCGTCGCACCTTGGATTTATCGGAACTGGACCGTGTTCCAATCAACGCAGATCTCCGAGCGCGGTGGACTCTCCGTGTACATGCGTGCTCTCTATAACGAAGTGTCTCCAACCGAGTATCGCGGACTGTTCTACATCTGGGCGCCGAGCCCGATTCGCACACCGGTCGGCCGCATTCTTGGCTTCAGCTCACGCGATCTGAAACCGGGCGGTGCGTTGATGCGGCTCACGGCCGACGAGGATGCGCGATACGCGAAATCGGATCTTCAGGCCCAGCGAGATGGACGTCCCGACCGTGCAGTGAGTCTCGTCGCCAAGGCGCGCGCTGAACGAGTCAAAGTGCGCAATGAAGTGAGAGTTGCAGGATATGGCCATCGCACGAATGTCGTCGCAGACGATCTGATGAAGGATCGCGGCATGGCGATGATGAAGGAGCAGCCCGGCAAAACCATTGCGGGCGCTGTCACTGGACTTTGGCGAGGCGCCATTCTGATTCTGCCGCTCCTTGCCTGGGCTGTGCTTCACGCATGGCGCCATCGGCGCGAAGACGTACTCATCTTCTGCGTGCCAGCCTTGGGATTCACTTTTCTGTTGTCCATGTTCTCTGTATTCGAGCCGCGTTACAGCGGGCCCATGACCCCGTTGGCGTTTGTCGCGGCTGCCGTCGCCGCTTCAGGGTTCGCGCGGTATCGACGTAACTCCGCACTATTGGCGCCGAAACAGGAACGGCCTTCAACGAAGGGTAGACCAGACCGTTTCGTTGAGCAGTTGGAATCGGCTCCGCCCGCCATGCGCTAGTCCTTATGCGCCACTAGGCCTCAGTTATCGTCTGAGCCCACCTTCGAAAAAGGGCATCGACCTGCCTGGTGTATGATCCGCGCCCAATGGACGGACGGAGAATGCCCATGGTGCTTGGCCGGATGATCTTCACTGCAGCGATTCTGTTGTCCAGTGCCGCAGGTAATGCAGCAGATCTGCAAGCGGGCAAGTCCGTTTCGCAGGCGCAGTGTGGACAGTGTCATGATGCAGACGATTGGGAAGGCGAGGGCGCCGCGTCCCTTGAATCACTGATCCGCGATATCGTCGCGGGCAAGGTGAAGCACAAGACACAGCTGCAGCTGTCAGAGTCGCAGATCGTGGATATCGCTGCGTACTGGGGCCAGCCCGCCACTGGCAAGCGTCGCTGATCGTTCCGAAATCGAATGAGTCATCGATCCAGATTCTGAATCGACAATGAGATTGGCCGGGTTCTCGAAGAGTCCATGAGTCAAACAGCAGAGTCCACCCGCTTGAACCACGAGTGATGCGAACCCTCTGTCTCATCCTCATTCTCGGCAACGTGCTGTTCCTCAGCTGGTCGCAACTGGTGGATGTGCGCGTCAAGGATCTCGAGCGCGCTTCGCCGGTCAGTGTGGCTCCGCCGCCGCGCATCGTCCTCGCTCGTGAAGTTCCGAAGGCTCCCGAGCCCGCTCGAGTGAATCCCGTGCAACCACCTCGTGTCGCACCGTTAGGTGAGAGCCTGCCGTCCTCTCAAGCAAGTGCGGATCTGATGACCTGCAGCAGCGTGGGACCTTTTCCCGATCTGACGGAGGCTTCGCACGCACAGGCCGCTTTGAAGAATGCAGGGTTCGAGCCGCGACAGCGTGTTGAAGAAGGCGAACTTTGGGTCGGCTACTGGGTGAGCGTTCAGGATTTCGAATCTCGTGCCACCGCCGAAGCCGCATTGAAATTGCTGATCGACAATCAGGTGAACGATGTTTATCTGATGCCTGCGACGGACTCCTCCAACGTGCTGTCCTTGGGCGTCTTCTCCGACTATCAGCGAGCTCAGCGACGAGCCGATGAGATCCGTGCTTTGGGACTCGAGCCCCGCATCGATGACCGTAAGCGGGCAGGCTCCGTCTACTGGATCGATGCGGACCTGCCTGAGCCGGGGAAGGCAATCGATACCAGCATCTTCCAGACCGATCCGCGCAAAATCACCCGTTTGGAGCTGCGGCCCTGTCCGAACGCCAACTGATCCGCGACTCGGTGATTTCGGGGTGATTCGATGCGCCCAGGCCGGTACAATCGCGCCCCTCCTGTTGCAACTGTGCCGCTTTAGCTCAGTTGGTAGAGCAACCGCCTTGTAAGCGGTAGGTCATCTGTTCGAGTCAGATAAGCGGCACCATCCCTTCGTCGCGAGCCTTTCGAAATTGGCCCCGGCGATATCGCGGCGGACCTTGGGTCATCTACTTCGACCCGCAGTCCCGGTTCGTTCACAGCAAAACAAACATTGATCCGAGCGGTCGCACGCAAGTCACGCAGCAATCCGGATGATGAATGTGCGGCCATTTCAACGCTGCGTTCAGCCGTTCCCTTAGCGAGTTGGCCAGTCCAGCTAACGGCCAAGTGCAAAAGCTTTTGAAACAAGTCCTACAAAGATCTTTGCTGACGTGTAGTCCGGAGTGACCAAAGTGTTAGGCGCCTCCCTAATCTGATATCGGCAAGGAACCTTGGTGCTGTCCCGAGACTTGGGGCGCTCGGGGAGGGCGAGAATGTTCGTTGGGCCAGGTTCTCAACCGGGACTTACGGTGATGTTGATTGCTGCGCCATCAGATGGCGTGGTGTTTGACTATTTCCGTTCACTTGCCTCTCGTTGGCAGTCCCAGGTCACCGGTGAGCGTCTCACCATCGATGGCGATATTCCGCTCAGGGCAAATCTCTGTTCGCCCGAAATTACCAAGCCCGTTCAGAAGCTCATCGCGGCGGACTTCCAGATTCTGTCGCGTATCGAATTGGAGTTTGGAGGGCTGAAGGTCACTTACGTCCGATCCGGTGGCCACGGGCCGACGATGTATCGCAGCAGCTTCTTCGATGAGATCCGCATCGAGTTGACAACAGACGGCAATGAACTGATTGCGCAGGCAGCTATGAAGGCTGCGTGTAGAACGTTCGATGTCCAAGGCATTCGTTCGGACCTGACGTTGCAAGAGTTCACACGGCAGAACGAACCGCCGAGCGCGAGCGAGCCGAGTTCAACTTACAGCGAAGCTGACAAACAAAACTGATTCCTGTCTCGAGCCGACTGATCGACAATCGTTCCTCGACGGCTGGCTTCAGCCCTGCCCGAACGGCTCCATGACCTCATCGCCGCCAGTGCCTCAAGCGCTGGTGTTCGGACTCGCGATGCGTCCATAATCGCGCGCCTAAAATAAGTCCGACATATTCCATGCAGGCATTCCATGCCGGACATTCCATGCGGGGAAACTCAATGAAAAAGAATCGCTTCATCGTTTTGCTGATGGCGTGCGCATTCGCGACGTCTGCAATGAGTCGTGAAGACCAGAGCATCGCGGTCACCGTTGCCGCAGACCAGGCTGGCGCCAAGATTGATCGACACATTTTCGGTCAGTTCGCCGAGCATGTCGGACGCGGCGTGTACGAAGGCATCTGGGTCGGCCCTGATTCTTCCATTCCAAACACCCGCGGCATTCGCAACGACGTCGTTGAAGCGCTCAAAGCCATTCATGTCCCCAATGTGCGATGGCCGGGCGGGTGCTTTGCAGACGAGTATCACTGGCGCAAAGGCGTTGGCCCGTCCGATCAACGCCCAGCGACCTTGAATCCAAACTGGGGTGGAGTGATCGAGCCGAACAGCTTTGGCACTCACGAATTCATGGATTTCCTGCAGCAGATAGGCGCCGACCCGTACTTGTCAGTGAACGTGGGATCGGGGACTGCGCAGGAAGCCGCCGAATGGCTGGAGTACCTGACAGCGACAGCGCCGACTGCTTTGGCCAAAGAGCGTGCAGCCAACGGACACGAAGCTGCTTACAAAGTACCTTTCCTTGGGATCGGCAACGAGAGCTGGGGCTGCGGCGGTTCGATGACTTCCGAAGACTATCTGGCGCAGTTGAAAGTCTATAGCCGCTACGTGCGCAACTACGACGCGGCGCAATCGATGCTGAAGATTGCAGTCGGTCCGGACGGCGCAGACACGAGCTACACCGAAACTGTCATGAAGGCGTGGCAAGGAAAAGTGTGGAGCTGGGACATCGATGGTCTTTCGCTGCACTCGTACACCGTCGGCAAGTGGCCGCCTTCGTACAAGGCAACAGGCTTCGATGAATCTGAATACGCAGCTCTGCTGAATCAGACCATGCGAATGGAAGATCTGATTCGCACGCATGGCGCAATCATGGACAAGTACGACCCTGAGAAAAAAATCGCTCTGGTCGTCGACGAATGGGGTTCATGGCTCGCGCCAACCCCTGGCAGCCCCAAAGGATTTCTCGAGCAACAAAACAGTCAGCGCGATGCACTGATTGCCGCGCTCAACATTCACATTTTTGCCCGCCATGCCGATCGCGTGCGGATGGCGAACATCGCGCAGATGGTGAATGTGCTTCAGGCGATGATTCTCACCGACAAGGAGAAGATGGTTCTGACGCCGACTTATCATGTATTTCGGATGTACGTTCCATTCCAGGACGCCACGTCCATTCCCGTGCAGCTGGACGCAGGCACTTACGTGCAGGGCGACTTCAAACTGCCGCGCGTGGATGTCATCGCTGCGAAAGACAAGAGCGGGAAAGTGTGGATCGCGATGACCAATGTCGATGCGACACGTGCAGCCGACGTTTCCATTTCGGTGAGCGGTACGAAACTGGCGAAAGCGAGTGGCCAGTCACTCGTGGCTCCCCGCATCGATAGCGTGAATACGTTCGATGCACCCAAGACCGTGATGCCGAAATCCCTGCCAGTGAAGTTGTCGAACGGAAAGATCTCAGCTCAGTTGGCCGCGCATTCCGTGAACGTCATCGCGCTGGAACCTTGAGTTCTAAGCCGGTCCTTCGGGGATTTGCGTCACCGATCTAGTCGACCTGTGGAGCAAAGCTGATGAGCAAGCGTAGCCGTGCATCGACTGTGAGCCGTCGCGATGTGCTCACCACGTGCGGCAAGGCGGTCGTGGCCGCAATCGCAGCGCCTCCGCTTCTACGAACAGCGATCGCGCAGGAGACGCAACCCACGATCGCGGCCTCAGATTCGCCGGCTTTGAAAAACATCGCCGGCATCGATCGTGTGGTGGTGCAACCCGGAAAGACCTATCTGCGCGGATGGGCCGGATATGGCGAACCCCCGCGTCATGGACCTCGACCGAAAAACGAACCACCACCGCCACCACCCGTCGTTGGACCTGCGGTGAGCACACGATGGAGCAAAGCCTCGGGTCCAGGGCGAGTCACGTTCGCGGACGCCTCAGCGCTGACAACCACGGCCACGTTCACTTCGCCCGGAATCTATGTGCTGCATCTGACGGCGAACAACGGTTCGAGCACCGTCGCTTCCACGCTCACCGTCAAGGTTGAAGAGCCTCCGCCTGTGCAGCAGCTTCAAGTCGTCCATACGCGGCGCTATGCCATCGACAGCCCGTTGTGGAATGACCGATTCAAAGCACTCATCGTGCAGTGGATTCCTCATTGTGTGGCCGAGCTAGAACGCACGGACATCGACGTCGGCGGCATCGATAACTTCGTCGAGGCAGGCAAGGCGCTGCGTGGTGAGCCTCACGGTCCGCACAAAGGTTTCGTGTTCGCTAACGCGTACGTTCACAACACGGTCGAAGCAATGAGCATTGCGCTTATGATCGATCCGCAAGGCGACGCAGAGACTCAGGCTGCGCAGGCGCAGATGCGTGCAACGCTCGATCGATGGATTCCATTGATTCTCTCTGCGCAAGAGTCGGATGGTTACATGCAGACGGCGTTCACGCTGCCGCGTCTTCAGACGGGCGGAGGCAATCCTGAGCCCGGCCCCTTCAAGCGTTGGGAACGACGCTGGGATCACGAAGGCTACACCGCAGGCTATTTTCTCGAGGCTGCGATCGTTCACTACATGATGACCGACAAGCAGGATGCGCGGCTGTACAACGCGGCCAAACGGCTCGCCGATTGTTGGGATACCAATCTCGGTCCGTCTCCGAAGAAGGCCTGGTATGACGGACATCAGGAAATGGAACAGGCGCTGGTGCGCTTCGGCCGTTTCGTCAACGATAACGATGGAGCAGGGAAGGGCGATCGCTACATCAAGCTTGCGAAATTTCTGCTGGACAATCGCTATCACAGTTCTCGCGGCGAGCGAGAGCAGGGCGAATACGATCAGTGCCACCTGCCCGTGATCGAACAATACGAAGCAGTCGGTCACGCCGTGCGAGCCATGTACAGCTACTCAGGCATGGCCGATGTTGTCACTGAAACGCACGATCCCGACTATCGCAGCGCCGTCAAATCGCTCTGGGACAACATCGTCAATCGCAAGTACTACGTGACTGGAGGCATCGGGAGCGGCGAAACCCCCGAAGGCTTCGGACCAAATTACTCGCTGCGAAATGATGCGTACTGTGAATCGTGCTCCAGCTGCGGCGTGATTTTCTTTCAATGGAAGATGGGACTGGCGTACCACGACGCGCGCTACGCCGATCTGCTCGAAGAGACGATGTACAACGCGTTGCTCGGCGGGCTTGCTCTGGATGGCAAAACTTTTTACTACCCCAACGCGCTCGATGCCCGCGAACATCGAACCTTGTGGCACGTCGTTCCGTGCTGCGTCGGAAACATTCCACGAACACTTCTGCAGATGCCGACCTGGACGTACGCGAAGGATGCTGAGGGAATCTTCGTGAACATGTTCGTGGGCAGCCGCATCACGGTCGAGAATGTGGCGGGCTCAGATGTCGAAATGATTCAGAAGACGAATTATCCGTGGGACGGCAAAGTCTCCA
>JBJMWN010000064.1:0-14446 GCA_045810085.1 Povalibacter sp.
GCCGCATCCTGTCCGGACCAGACAGCACATATACGACTGTTCGGGGAAGCGGTCCGGGCGAATTCTTTTCATCCGGATTCGATGTGGACTCGCCCTCCGACGTCGCCTATCTCCCTAAATCTGACGCTGATGGTGTTCTCGCTGTCGACTTGGTTTCAGGAGATCGCGTTTTGATCTCTCGTTGAACACGCTTGGGGAGAACAGCCCGCCGTCTCCGAGATGAGATCGCAGCGCAGTCTGGTTTACGGGCGACGAGTATCGAATCCCTCGAGCGAGCGGCTCACACTCCCGTTACGATGGAGACGTATCCCACGCTGACTAGTCTCCAGCATTTTCCGGCAAGGCACCGATCTGTGGATCAGACGTCGTGAACTCGTGCAATGGCAGTGAGAACCCGAACGTCGAGCCTTGACCGGGCGTGGAGTTAGCCCACACCTCTCCTCCATGTCTGTTCACGATACGCTGGACGATGGCGAGACCCACGCCGGTGCCGGGGTACTCAGAGCCATGCAATCGTTGAAACACCTGAAAAAGTGCATCGCTGTAGCGGGTGTCGAAACCTACACCGTTGTCTGCGATTTCGAAGATCACGTGGTCGTGCTGTTCACGGCCGCTGATCACCACTCGAGGGTGTGCGACGCGAGTCGAATACTTCACCGCGTTGTCCAGAAAGTTCAGCCACACCTGCCGCATCAAAGCCGCATCCCCGCGCGCATCGGGTAAGGGCTGCATATCGATTTCGGTCTCGATACCTGGATGGGCTGCACGAACCTGCTGCAGAGCTTCCGTGACGAGCGAATCCATGTTGAGGTCCTCACGCCGCAATGTCTGTCGGCCACAGCGAGCGAATTCCAGCAGATCGTCGATGAGCTTGGACATGCGCACGACGTTGTCGCGAATGCGTGCCAGATAATGGCGTGCCTCTGCATCCTGTTGCAGCTGCCCATGCTCCTGCAGCAGCTTCGAGAATCCATCGATGGCTCGCAACGGACCACGCAGGTCGTGCGATACCGAGTAAGAAAAGCCTTCGAGATCCTTGTTGGCGGCCTGCAACTCGACCGCCTGCGCCTCGAGCTTGCGATTCAACGCGCCAATGTGGCGCGTGGCCGTGCGCTGCTCTTCGATCTGTGCCTGCAGTACCTCATTCACGTTTGCCGTCCGATCACGCTCGCGACGCAACTCCTCGACCAGCGATTCATTCTCAAATGCCAATCGAATCTGCTGCTCGAACGATGCGGTCTGACGGCGCGCGATGATCAGCATGATCGGAATGTAGAGTAGCAAGCCAAGCCCAAACACCATCCGTTCTGAACCGAGCATCATCTGGCTGATCGCATACGGCAGCATGAATGGGATCAACAAGCACGCGTATGCGTACGGCACGGGCGCTTGCGACCTCATGCCGGAAGCCGTAGCGCCGATGAAGAAAATCGCCACGATGACTTCGCGCAGCGGATCGCTCGGGAGCAACACAGTGCCGATCATGGCCCAGACGGTGCCCGCGACTGCCGCAAGCGCCAGCATCGTGTTCTTGAAGCGGCGGACCGCTTTGTCTGAGTGGGTTTGGGCGAGATAAGCGCGCGCCACGCGCCAACGAATGAAGGTGACGACCATCAGCAGGGCGTACCAGCCAAAAGCGGCTAACGCGCCGTGCTGGTTCAAAGACAACCAGGCCAGCATCGCGCCAAGAAAGATACTGCCGAACAAGGGTGACGTCGCGAATTGCGACATCAATTTGACCTGTTCGGCCAGGACTCGCGCGCGAAGCGCTTCTGCTGTGTGCTGTTCGATCATGGGCCACCAGTCCCTCCCCCGAAGAACTACGCCCTTGGCTTCATCATGCCATCTTCTGTTGCCCCGCCCTAGGTGAGTATTTGTCGAGAGCTACGTCCTCCGTTCACAGTATCTGCATCATCAGCATCTCGGTTTTGTCGGCCGCGGCCAATGAGAAACTAACGCGTTCGCGGTTGCAACGGCGAATCACGCAAGCTCTCGAGCAGATCTGCGACGCTGTCGTAGATTGCAATCGCACCCGCACTGCGCAAGAGGTCGTCCGCGAATCCACCTGAACGTACTGCCACCGTCCTGATCCCGCATTTGGCTGCAGAGATGGCGTCGTAGGGAGTATCGCCAACAGCGATGACTTCGTCGGCCTTCAACGGCGCGGCTTTCGCAAGTGCACTGGCAAAAACATCGGGCGCGGGCTTGGATCGCTCCGCTTCATCGCCGGAGGCGATGTCTGCAACCGAACTGCTTACACCAAGAAGCTCCATGTAATGCTCCACTTCGACACGATCGGAGGAGGACGCGAGCAGGACCTTCGTCCCTTGCGCATGCAACGTATCGATCAGTTCCGCCGCCCGCGGAAAGGCGACCACGCGAGGCATGTATTGCTCGCGAAACACCTTCTTATGAGTTGCAGCAATCGGCTTCTGCTCTTCAGCGGTGAGCTGCGGCAGCAACGATGGGATCAGCATGTCGGCACCTTTACCGATCTGCTGACGAATCCTTTCCGCCGGAACGGGATGGCCAGCCACCTTGAACGCATGCGTCCATGCTGCGACATGGAATTCATTACTGTCGACGAGTGTCCCATCGACATCGAAGAGTACGGCTTGAACATTCATGACTCATGTTCCAACGATGAGAACTGCATCAGCACTCGCGGAATTTCATCGGCGATCTCGCGTGCGAGCAGTCCGAGTGTTCCGATGCTGCGTTGCAGACGCGCTCCGCACTGCGCATGAACGTATACGCCCCATGCACTGGCTTGCCTCGCGTCCGCACCCCTCGCTGCGAATCCAGCAATGGCTCCGGCGAGCACATCGCCCGAACCGGCTGTTGCCAGACCAACGGCCCCATGTGCGTGTCGATAGGTTTCGACTTCGCCGGTCGCGATGAAAGTAGTGGCGCCTTTCAACACCACGGTGCAACCCAATTCCTGTGCAGTCGCATGCGCCACGGCAGAAGCGTGTTCCGTGATCTCCTCCTTCGAGCGAGCCGTGAACTTCGCCATCTCTCCGGCGTGAGGCGTCAAGATAATGCGGCCCGCGTGCTCGGCGAGAACATCGTGGGCATCGGCAAGTCCAGTCAGCGCAAGCGCGTCGATCACAAAGACCGGACCGAGGACGTTCTTCAACAGCGCCTGCGTCATCTTTCCGGCGGCCTGTTCATTCATAAAACCGGGACCGATGACGACAGCATCCGCGTTCTGCACGATGTCGCGAATGTCGGCCCATGCATCTGCTGTCGGATCGACATCCTGAGTTTCCGAGAACTGCGCGATGCCAGCCTCCAGAAAAGCAACACCGATCGGCCTCGCTAACGATTTGGGTACAGCGAGCTGGACTTTGCCTGCTCCTGCACGCAGTGCCGCAGTTCCCGTGAGAATCACCGCGCCGGGCACGGCGGCTGAACCTCCAACGACCACGACGCGTCCGCGCGATTCTTTGTCTGAGTCGCCGGAAGGCATGGGCAGTGGCATCTCGCGCAGCAGGTCCTCGCTCAGATCCACTACAGATGCCGACTTCATCGCGCTTGCGCCTTTGTATCGGGTGCTGAGGTTACGGGAGTGTTCTCCTGAGTCAGTGGCGAGGTGAAGTTGAATCTCGCGAGCTTCAGGTTTCCCGCGCCCGGGCCGTCCTGACGTTCATACACGTACTCGGTAACACCGCAGTTGGCGACGTCGCCTTGTGCCCCGATGGCGAGCACTTGTGCTTCAGTGAGTTCTTCCAGCAGATAGCGGAAGCACATGATCACGACTTCATGCGTCACGATCAGCAATCGCTTGCCGGCGTAATGAAGACTGATCGTATGCAGCGCACTGCGCAGGCGCAGGATGACATCGCACCAGCTCTCACCGCCCGGAGGACGATGATAGAACTTGCCCAACGTGCGACGAATTTCCGCTTGCTCCGGATACAGTTGCTCGATTCCCAGATGCGTCAGCCGATCGAGAATCCCGAACTCACGTTCCCGCAATCGTTCATCGAGAATCAGCGCGGGTGCATCTGCCACCAACCCACCTGCATCGCGGATGATCTGTGCTGTCGAGATCGCGCGCACGTAAGGTGAAGCAAGCGCCACCTGGGGTTGACGATCGGGACCCAGTTGCGCGAACCAACGCGCCAACGCTGCCGACTGCTCTTTACCCAAGTCACTGAGAGGAACATCGATGTCGCGATGTGTGATGTCGATGCGAGCCGCGCGAGCGGCATGGGCAGCGTTCCGAGCAACGTTTCCCGCGCTTTCACCATGACGCACCAACCACAGCCGCTCCGGCCATGACGTATCCGGTGCGGCCATCAGCAGGTTCCGTGCACGGCCATCAGAACAACGCAGCCGTAAATGCGGCCTGATGTCCTGAATGTCTGAGATCGATAGGTGATGCGGCAGGGCATGCGCGGTTCAGTGTTGGTGAAGTCGAGCTGATACCCGCTTAACGATCACACGACACACTTAGATCCCTGTTCGGGCAGATACACCGCTTACCCTGCCGAACGTGGCGACCTGCTACCAGGCCGTGGGTTTGTAATCCTTGAGGAACTGACCCCAGACGTGCTCACCCGTCAGTGCGCCAACGAAGATCGGATCAAGAATGCGCGCAGCGCCGTCGATGATATCGAGCGGAGGTGAGAAGCCCTCCTGCGCCTTGCGTGTGGCGTGGACCGCGGGATCTTCGTCGGTGACCCAGCCTGTATCCACGGAGTTCATGTGAATGCCATCCTTGACGAAGTCCGGTGCACTGGTGCGCGTCATCATGTTGAGCGCCGCCTTTGCCATGTTCGTGTGTGGATGCTTGTCTGTTTTGAAGATTCGATAGAACTGACCTTCCATTGCGCTGACATTCACAATGTGTTTGTGACGCCCTGACGTACGCAGCATGAGTGGCTTTAACCGCGCATTGAGGATGTAAGGCGCCACCGCATTCACCAGCTGCACTTCCAGAAGCTCCGGCGTGTCGACTTCGTGCAATCGCAATCGCCAGCTGTTCACATCGCGCAGATCAACTTGCTGGCGGTCCTCGTCGTAGCGGCCGGTGGGAAACAACGCGTCGCCAGCCCGAAAGTCATCGTCAAGATAGCGGCGCTGCGACAACTCGGCACTGTCGATCAGTCCTTCGGCATGAATCTGCATCGTGGGCGAGATGGCCTTGATCGATGATGACTGCTCGAGCGTATGGCGTAACGAGTGGCGCTGTTTCAGCAGCACTCGTTGCATATCCGGTAGCGTTTCAAAAGAAGTGGCTTCACGTGCCAGCAGGTGCGCGTAGAAACCCGCTGGCCGACGCACGGTCTGGCACGCGTTGTTGATGATGTGATCGAGTCGTGGCAGTCGGTCGAGCAGCATGCGTGCAAACAACTCCACACTCGGCGTGTGGCGCAGATCAAGCCCATGCACTTCCAGCCGATCACTGAATGACCGGTAGTCCGGCTCCTGCGAATATCGATCTGCCGCATCCACCGGAAAACGTGTGGTCGCGATCACGTAAGCGCCGGCTCGAAGCAGCTTGAGCGAAGTCTGATAACCGATCTTGACTCGCGCGCCGCTCACCAGTGCGTACTGACCCGTGAGATCGGCGTGTTGTTCTCGCTTTGAATAGTTGAACTCGCCACACGACTCGCACATGGAGTCGTAGTAGCGATGCACCCGGGTGAACGACTGTTTGCAGATGTAGCAGGTGCGTTCCTGCTTCAGCTCAGACTGCTCCGATGAAGGTTGCTGATCGGGTCGCTCCAGCCACAAGGGTCGATAGACCTCTGACTTGCGTTGCACGCGCAGCGCCGTTCGCTCCAGCGCTTCACGATCGCGCTCCTTGTCTTTCTCACGATCGGCTCTGCGAAACGCTTTTGCCATTTTCACCATGTCGCTCCGCTCGGGCTTGACGACGCGCCCCGCAACGCTGAGCAATTCAATGCGCTGAGCTTGCGTGAGCCGCGTCAGATGCGAGCGGTCCTGTTCGATCGCGCGCAGTACGCGGACGCACGTGAGCACGTCCTCCTCTGTCAGCGACACATCGGATGCGGATGGAACTGTAGCCATGGTGAACGTGCGCGAAAGATGGACCGGAGGCCATCTTGGCACGAGGCGCAGCGCGTTTGCAGAGCGTTGCCGATAGGGACTGTCTGTTAAGCCAACGCGTACAGATAATCCACGTACGAGCGAGTGGCCCCTGCCATTCCGGTCACATTCGGATTCCTGGATTCGATCAGATAGAACTCATCGGGCGCGTGTGCACCATCGCCATAGCCCAGACCGAAATGACCTGCCGCGAGTTTCAGTGGCTCACCTGTGAACACAGAGCCGGGCCATGATCCGCCGCTACGCGGCCACAACAGCGGATCGATGCCCGCAGCCTGATAAACAGCACGCTGCGCAACGATCAGCTTCGCATCAGGTGCAGTGCTGGTGACGTAGTTGACACCGCCATTGATCACCACTTCGATATCGCCGTAGCCGCGTTTCGCGAGATGCGCTTTGAGCTTGGCGATGATCTCTTCCGGCGTCATGTCGGGCACGAGCCGCATGTCGAGCTTGGCGGTCATACGATGTGGAAGCACGGTCTTGCCACCTGGACCGGTGTAGCCACCGACCAGACCCTCGATGGTCAGCGTGGGACGCGAAACTGCGTCCTCCAGCGACTGGCGCCAGTCCGCATCGCGAGCCCACACTTTCACGCCCGCCGCTTCCTTCGCAATCTTCTCATCCAGTTTTTGCGCCGCTCGATCCAGCATCGAACGTTCAGCGGCACTCAGCGGTCGCACGTTCTCCATGAATCCATCAATCGCGGGCTCACCTTGCGGCGTGACCAGCGTGTTCAGCGCCTGCACCAGTCGCCACGCAGGATGATCGACTCGCGCGGCATACGCTGAATGCAGATCATGTGTCGAACCGCGTCCCCATTTCTCCCCACTGGCGATGAGCTCGCACTCGATGTCTCCCTTCGAGCCGAGCGTGATCACTACACTGCCATCGACATCCTGAGCTGCTTCGGGCATCACGACGCCGATCGTCCTGGCGAGAGCAGGCTTCACTGTCGGTGACAGCACGATCTCTGGAAAATTCGGCGAACCGATTTCTTCCTCTCCTTCGGCAACGAGGACCAGATTGACCGGAAGCTTGCGACCCGCGGCTCTGATTGCATGCAGAGCTGCGAGGAATGCGGCTTGCGGTCCTTTCTGATTGACCGCGCCGCGACCCATCACCACCTTGCCGAGATCAGGCTTGTCCACGAGACGCGCTTCCCAAGGCGGCGAAGACCACTCGGACGGTTCGACCTGCTTCACGTCATACATGAAGTACAACGCGACCGTCTTGCGAGCACCCGCATCGAGCGTCGCGAATACACCCGGATGGCCTTTGGTCTGAATGCATTCCGCGTGCTGAAACCCAGCATCGAGCGCGAGCTTGCGCATCATCTCGCAGCCCTCCTGCATGCCGAGATTTTCGGCAGCGATCGAAGGTTGGCGTAACCACTGCTGGAGCCGAAGCACCGACTCGTCATGGCGCTTCTCGATCTCTTTGTAAATCGGTGCGAGATCACCCGCCGCGTGTGATGAGTGCGAATTAAGCAACGCAGTGCTCGCAGCAACACTCGTTACGAAATCTCGTCTTGATATGGTCATTTCGCGCACCCCCTGTGTTGATTTCGCGGAAGCATACAACAGCAGAGTCGTATGCGTGGCAACGCGCGCGCACGTGATTCGCGCACATCGTGCGTCCTCGCTCCGAGCGCACTGACTCCAGCGATCAAGCACACGTAGATTCTTTTTGTCGCTAGTTGCTGACTGCTCGGGAACAGTTGTTCGGTGTGCACATTGCTCACTGGCATCCATTGCCACGCATTCATTTTCGAGGACCTTTCATGCGCGCGCCCCTCTTTGCATTTCTCATGCTGCTCTCTGCAGCGAGTGTGACTCAAGCCCAGGAGACTGCGATCCCCACTCGGCCGATGGGCGAGGTTTCGTTGAGTAACGATACTGCTCAATTGCGCTACATCAGCAACGGGGATGCGGTTGGCGTGAGTCAATCGCGGTTCATGGGCAGCTTTCTGTTGAGTGAGCAACGGGACGTTGTCTTGAGCGCGGCTGTACTGTTCCCGACGGGGCTCGATCTGGGCCGACTCTCCGTCACGTTCGGCCCGCAGGTCTATGCAGCACTGCTGCAGGATGAGAACAGCGATGTGATGGCCGTCAGCGTCGGAACTCAGCTACGCTTCCTGCTGAATCGCAACCTGGGACTCGCAATCTCAGGCGAGGCGTTCTATGCGCCGGACATTCTCACATTCGGTTCGGCCGACAATTTGACGGATCTCAGCGCGCGCGTGGAAATCGCTGCCGCATCCAAAGTCACCGCCTTTGCTGGCATGCGGTGGTTCGAGTTCGATCTGACGGAAGGCCAAGGCAAGCGAACGCTGCAGGAAGAAGTCTTTGTTGGTTTTGGGTATCGCTTCTGACGCAAAGCGCCGAAGCGGCGAGATGTGCCGCTTCGGCCAATCAATCACTGACGCCAATAACTGCGATCAGTGTTCGCCACGTTCACGTTCGCGGCGATTTGCATCCTGCTGATTGCCTACATTCGATTGCACCTTGCCGGCGGTCTTCTCGACCTTGCCTTCCAC
The DNA here is from genome assembly GCA_045810085.1 of Povalibacter sp. Taxonomy (GTDB): domain Bacteria; phylum Pseudomonadota; class Gammaproteobacteria; order Steroidobacterales; family Steroidobacteraceae; genus Steroidobacter. The sequence goes on from JBJMWN010000064.1 coordinate 8,621, forward strand.
TTCACCCGATTTGTTGCCCGTTACCTTCGAGACTCCTTCCTTGATTGCGCCTTTCACTTGCTTGCCGGCGCCGTCGGTCTGATTACGATTCATGTTTCATTTCTCCGGTTGGATCACGGGAGTAAAACGCCGGGGATGTGCCGTTAGTTGCACGGCAGAGTCACAACCAGATTACGAATGGGTGAGATAAATGCGCTCGGCACGCTGATCAACGCACCCTGCAGAAAACCCACTACATCGATCGCGGCAACTTTGGAAAATGTCGTGCGTTGATTTGGACGTCAGCAATCGATAGCGGCGTACCGCTGGAGCAGACGTCATGACACAACAGTCCTCGAAGTCGGATTCATCTGCCCACGTCGGCGATCGTGTGCACGCTTCGGGTAAAGCATCGAATGAGTCACCGGAGCAACTGCACGAGGAACTCGTGAGCGGATCACCCGGTAGCGATTACGACCGCAGTCTCACGCGCGAAAGCGATTTCGGTGGCGGCTTCGGGCAGGGACATTACACAGGTACCAGTTGGGATCCCGAGATGCGCGAAGAGCCACACCTCTCTTCATCGGGTTCCGAGGATGAAGACGAAGACGTGAGGGCGCCGCGCACACACCCAACGAATGAAACGGGAAGCGCGGGCGCAGGAAAATTCGGCGGTGTAGCTAACCCTGGGTTGACGACCGGCGGCAGCAGCAAACACTCCTCTTGAAGCTCGTCGCTAGGGCACGAGGCCAGAGGCCATCGATGCACTTGCCTGCGGTTCCGGATTGGAAACTCGCAGCACAGCAAGACCCGCGACGAACAAACTGACGCCCCCGATCATGAGCGCGTAGATCGGTTGTCCGTGGGCGAATGCGTGCAAGAAGAAGCCAAGCACACTTGCGGCCAACAACTGCGGGATCACGATGAAGAAGTTGAAAATGCCCATGTAGACGCCCATCTTGGCGGCGGGCAAATTATTCGATAGCAGCGCATACGGCAAAGAAACAATAGAGGCCCACGCAAAGCCCACGCCTACCATCGATGCGATCAACCAATGTGGATCGCGGATAAATGCGAACGACACGAGTCCGACTGCTCCCAACCAGAGATTGATCATGTGACTGGTGCGCAGACCGAAGCGTCGCACCAGAAATGGAATGACGATGGCGGCGATGGCAGCAAAGCCGCTGTAGGAGGCGAACAGCACGCCTACCCAGTTCGCACCCTCGTTGTAGCGTGAAGCCTGCGCATCGCTCGCGCCGAAATGCACTTGCGTCACTGCTGCGGTCGTGTAGATCCACATCGCAAACAGGGCGAACCATGAGAAGAACTGCACGACGGCCAGTTTGCGCATTGCCGGCGGCATCTCGTGCAGATCGGCAATGATCGATGTGAATGCGGTCTGCTTGCGCGCGGCGCTCGCGATCAACAATGCGATGCCGTAGACCATGAGTCCTGCAGCCAGCAAATAGAGCTGAGCTTCCAGCCTCGCGCTGCGAATCCCAATCAACGCGATCAGGCCTGCGAGAAGCCATGCAATACCATCGCGGCGTGCCTTCGATTCGTTGACTCGCGACTCACTCACGTGGCCCGCATCATCGAAACTGTTCAGCGCCTCCGGCGGATACTCACGCGTGCTCACGACTGTCCAACCGACGGCGAGGAACAGGATCGTGCCGCCTGCATAGAACGCATACTTCACCGTCGCGGGAATGCCGCCTGGAGGCGCGGTGTTGTCGACGCCGAGCGTGGCAAGCAACCATGGAAGCAAGCTCGCAATCACCGCGCCCGCGCCGATGAAGAAGCTCTGCATCGCATAGCCGGAAGGACGTTGCCGCGGCGAGAGCTGATCACCAACGAATGCACGGAACGGCTCCATCGAAATGTTCAATGAAGCATCCAGAATCCACAGCAAGCCGGCGGCGATCCACAACGAGGAAGAATTCGGCATCGCGAACAGCGCAAAGGTCGTGAGCAGTGCGCCGCCCAGAAAATACGGACGCCTGCGTCCCAATCGATTCCAGGTTCGATCGGAGTAGTAGCCCACGATCGGCTGAACAATCAGACCCGTCAGCGGCGCGGCAATCCACAGCACTGGAATCTCATCGACCTGCGCACCGAGCGTCTGAAAGATCCGGCTCACGTTCGCGTTCTGCAGCGCGAAGCCGAACTGGATTCCAAGAAAGCCGAAACACATGTTCCAGATTTGCCAGAACGAGACTTGCGGCTTGCTGCTCATGATTCACTCAGCCTTGGAGACAGATTGCGCAGAACACACGATGTAGTCTAGCGCTTTGAGCTTCACGTGATAGCTGCCTGGCGCACTGGTTCGCGGCGCACATTCGCCTTGCAGAGAAGTGAACGTCTCATCTCGGGCATCGACCTCCACGTTCACTTCCAACGGCTCCGTAGAAGTGTTGAAAGCGATGATCACCTCTGAATGCGACTGCGGATCGATGCGCGAGACCGCAAATAATCCGGGCCGCTCACCGAAATTGCGAACGATCTGCTCGCCTCGTCGCAAGGCAGGGGTCGATCGACGCAGCTCAGACAGTGCGACGAGCTGTTTGAACAAAGGATGATTGCGATCGAAGTTGCTCTTCGCTGTCGTCGCGTCAGTGCCGATCAGACGATTGTCGTTGTAGGAAGCGACTTTGCTTGGGAACAGATCTTCGCGCGCGTCCTGATCGCCGCCATCTCCAGCAAAACCCTGTTCATCGCCTGCATAGATCACTGGAACACCGCGCAGCGTGAACAGCAGGGCATTCGCCAGACGCGAGCGTTGAAGAACTTCTTCGTCGCTTGCCTGCGGCATCGCCTTGCGCACATAGAAGCCGAATCGACCGACATCATGATTGCTGATGAACGTCGGCAGACTCAGCGCGGTCGCAGCGCCGTCGCGGTAGAGAACGTCGGCATTGAACAGATCCCTGAGCGTCTCGGTCGGTGCATTGCCCGCCAATGTCTGAATGATTGCCGCGCGAAATGCAAAATCGAGAACACCCGGCAAACGATCGACCTTCGTGGCACGAGCGAGCAGCGAGACATCCACTTGCTCAGTGAATACCTCGCCGAAAATATGGAAGTTTGGAATGCCACGCGCTTGAGCTCGCTCGAGCATTGCCGGCACGAATCCTTGCCAGAACTCCGCGTTCACATGCTTCGCGGTATCGATTCGAAACCCATCGATCCCGAACTCATCGATCCATGCACCATAGATTTCGACGAAGCCCGACAACACACGCGGACTTTCGGTCATTAGATCATCGAGCCCGGCGAAGTCTCCGATCTGTGTGCTCTCGCCGCGGAACGTCGTGTTGCCGCGATTGTGATAATAGATGGGATCGTTCAACCAGGCGGGCACCTTGATGTTTGCCTCAGCCCCGGACACGTAGGGTGTGTACGCGAAGTCCGGACGCGATAAGCGCGCGAAGTTTTCTGCGCTCTGGTCGTTCACGCCGAGGAAGCCTGAGTTGATTGCTTCACCCTTCAAGCCACCACGCCGCGTATACGGATAGTCGGCGGGAGAACGATACGCACAACTCGTGTGCGGGCATTCGCGGTAAGCGATCACATCGGCGGTGTGATTCGTGATGATGTCGAGATAAACCTTCATGCCGCGCGCATGTGCCGCTTCCACGAAGGCGGTCATGTCTTTGCGTGTGCCGAAATGCGGATCGACTTGCGTGAAGTCCGTGATCCAGTACCCGTGATAGCCCGCCGACTCCTGCCCCGGCGCGCCTTGGACCGGCTTGTTCTTGTAGATCGGACCCAACCAGATTGCTGTCGCGCCGAGCGCCTGGATGTAGTCGAGCTTTGAGGTGAGGCCTTTCAGATCGCCGCCGTGATAGAAACCTTTGCTCGTGGGATCGAAGCCCGTCTTCAGACGATCTCCCTTCAGACCGCCACGGTCATTACTCGCATCGCCGTTCTCGAACCTGTCCGGCAGCACGAAGTAGACGATTTCGTCCTGCGGCAGTCGATCTCGGAATGTTTGTGCCTGTGTCGCCGGAATAAGAAACAGCGTGCTCAGGAGGAACGACAGCGACCAGCGATGATGTGACATTGCCATTCGATGTCTCACTGAGCACCGCGAGTAAAGATGCGGAATTCCCAAGGCGCGAGAAACACGGTCGGAAGCGACGCCGCACGATGGATCTTTCGCGGGCCTTGCGATGCTGCGTCGGTCGCCTGCCAGTCCGGAGTGATGTCCTTGAAGCTTCCGGCACCGCTATCGATGACGCCGGCAAACGGAATTGAAGACAGGTTGACGACAACCACCAGCGATTCGGTTCCGCTGACACGTTCGAAGCTCAACACGCGCTGCTCTTCCGCGTTGCGCAGCCATCGCACCTCACCTCGCGTGAGCGCTAGATGCGAGCGACGAAGAGCTGCGAGGGATTTGTAAAAAGCTGACACCGGCGGGCGGCGCTCGAGCATGTTCCATTGAATCGGCAAGCGTTCGAACAGCGCAGGCGCGGCGGATTCGGTTGTGTCACCGACCTCCATGCCGTTATAGAGGAGCGGCACGCCATCCAGGGTGAACATCAAAGCGGACGCAGCCAGTGCGGCAGGCAGTCCCGCCTGCCCTGTCGTTCGCAACTGGTCGTGGTTGTCAGAGAATCGCAGGCGCAACGCACCTCGAGGATAGCTGGCCTCCGCGCGCTCCCACGTTGCACGCACCTGTGATGCCGGCACTTCACCGGCGATCGCATCACTCACCACATGATAGAAATCCCACGCGTAATCGATGTCGAAGGCGCTGCGCAACAATGCGGGATCATCAGCTTCGGCAAGAAAGGCAAGTCCCGGACGAACGCGATCGAGCTGCGGCCGCACCGACTCCCAGAAATCGCGAGGCACACCACTCGCGTAGTCACACCGGAAACCGTCGAGGCCGTAATCGCGAAGCCATTTCACGAGCATGCCGCTCATGTATTCGCGGAGTGCGGGATTGGAATAGTCGAGCTGTGCAACATCCACCCAATCCGGATTCGGCGGCACGATCTTGCCCGCCGCGTCGTGCTTGTACCAGTCAGGATGTTTTTGGATCAGCACCGAATCCCACGACGTGTGGTTCGCGACGATGTCGATGAAGACCTTCATGCCACGCTTATGGGCGCCGTTCACGAGTTGCTTCAGATCATCAGGGGTGCCGTACGCCGGATTGATCGCATCGTAGTCACGCACTGCATAGGGACTGCCCAGCGTGCCTTTGGCCTTCAGCTTGCCGACCGGGTGAATAGGCATCAGCCAGATCACATCGACGCCCAGATCTTTGAGGCGATCGAGCTGCGCGGTCACACCTTTGAAATCACCGGTCGGTGAGAAGGCTCGCGGAAAGACTTCGTAGATGACCGCATCGCGCAGCCACTCGGGACTCTGGCGAGCAACTGGACGACCATCGCCCGCGTCCGCTGCGTGGGATGTAGGACCGATGACGAGCGCGAACAGCGCCAGCAAAGCAAAGAACGCGCAGGCACGTGCAGCCTGCTGCCGATGATTGAGCATCCGGTATCCCCCGACCGTGCCAAGTTGTCCGGCGACAATAGCAGTGCACCGCTGCGAAGCGCTCTGTGAATACGTATGCAGATCGGGTGGGCCGGATTAAGAAACAGGTGGGCCCGGCCTTAGAGATTGTGTGTGGCCTCAGACATAAGTAGGCCGCTCCGTACCTGCGGGTCCGGGTTCCGAAATGTGGGTCCGACATGAGGGTCCGGGTTCGAGGTGTGGGTCCGGCTTTAGCCGGACGTCATCGTCGCAGTCGATCGGGAGTGGCCGTCCGGCCATGACGTTCGACTAAAGTCGAACCCACAACTGACGTCGAACCCCACAATCGAAGCCAAT
>JBJMWN010000065.1:0-13108 GCA_045810085.1 Povalibacter sp.
GTAGTACGTGTACAGCGTGCCCCAATCGAAGTCTTCTCGCTTGGCTTGCTGTTGAGAAAGGATTGCAGAGGGCTGAACGTCGTAACGCGGTGCGCCTACAAGAACGCCTGCACCGAACGCTGCACCTAAAGCAGCAACACCCAGCGCTGCACGTCGAACACGTCGATTCATTGTTCATCTCCGGAAGGTAACCGCAGCGATTATCAGCCGAACGGCGCATGAAACTCCATCGGATGAAGGCTACGACGTCCGCACAGAAATTGTCACAAGAGCAGCGCAATGGCTATGGCATGCTCATCGCAGGAGGATCGACATGCCGCATTCCACTCGCAAGCTCAGTCGTCGCGAAGCACTCACGCAATTGGCTTTAGCTCTCGGTGTCTCTGCTTTGCCTGCGCGACTACTGCGCGCGGCGGACAATCTGACGTTCAAAAGCGATCCTTTCACGCTCGGTGTCGCGAGCGGTTTTCCAACACCGTCGTCAGTCGTGCTCTGGACGCGTATCGCACCGGCACCTTTCGAACCCGGCGGTGGTCTGCATGCGGATGCAGTCGTTCCGGTGCAGCTCGAACTGGCGACCGATGCGTCGATGAAGAACATCGTGCGCACCGAAACTCACTATGCGATCGCGGACTGGGCGCACTCTGTTCACGCGGAGCCCGCGGATCTCGAACCTGATCGCGAGTATTGGTATCGGTTCCTGTGCGGTGGTGTTCACAGCGTGGTCGGCCGTACGCGAACCGCTCCGAAGGCCGATTCGAACAACGCTCGTTTGCGAATTGCGGTGGCTTCCTGTCAGCAGTACGAACATGGCTACTACGTTGCCTATCGTCACATGCTCGATGACCAGCTCGATCTGATCGTGCATGTCGGCGATTACATTTATGAGAGCAGTTGGGGCAACAACCGTATTCGAAGTCACAATGCACCCGAAGCCATCACGCTTGATGACTACCGGATGCGCTACGCGTTGTACCGCGGCGAGCAGGAATTGCAACGCGCGCATGCAGCCTGTCCCTGGCTCGTGACGTGGGACGATCATGAAGTGGAGAACGATTACGCGGGTGCTTCATCGCAAGGAGACGATCCGACCGATTGGTTTCTTGCGCGTCGTGCCGGCGCTTATCGGGCGTACTACGAACACATGCCACTGCCACGCCACGCGCTGCCTTATGGCTCGCAACTGCGTCTCTACACGCAACGCAGTCTCGGCCAGCTCGCGAATATTTTCGTGCTCGACTCGCGACAGTATCGAACGCCGCTCGCCTGTACTGAGCCAGGTCGACGCGGATCGCGATCCGTGTCGTGTCCAGACCTTCTGGATCCGGCTCGTACGAAATTGGGAGTAGCGCAGGAAGGCTGGTTGCAAGGTCAGATGACGAGTACCCGCGCGCGCTGGAACATCTTTGCGCAGGGAACCGTGATGGCCTATGTCGACGAACTGCCTGGGCCCGGCGAATTGTTCTGGAATGATGGATGGAATGGCTATCCCGCAGCGCGTCAGCGCTTCATCGACTCGCTGGCCGACACTCGTGTGCGCAATCCGATTGTGCTCGGGGGAGACATCCATTCTTTCATGGTGTCGGACGTGAATCGCACACCGAAGGACCTGGGATCGCCCGTCGTCGCAACCGAGTTCATCACCAACTCGATTACGTCCCAGGGTGTTTCGCAGAAGTCGCTCGATGAGCGCTGTGCCAACAATGCCAACGTGCGATTTGCAAATACCGAGAAGCGCGGCTACGTCTTGCTGGATATCACCCGAGAACGACTGCAGGCAGACCTCATCGCAATGGACTCCGTATCGGATCGCAATGCGGGGCGAAGCACTCAGGCATCGTTTGTAGTGGAAGATGGGAAAGCCGGCGTGGTGAAGTAGCGTTACCATCTGCGACTTCTTCAGCCGCGGGTCGCAGCCATGTCCCTCAATCTGATCTCGAGCCATCGCTGTTTCGATGGCACGCAGCAGTTCTATTCGCACGAGTCTCAGGAGTGTCGAACGGAGATGAAATTCTCCGTGTTCGTTCCACCTCAGGCGGAGCAGCGTTCCGTGCCCGTGCTGTACTACCTGGCGGGCCTGACCTGCACGGAAGAGACATTCATGATCAAAGCGGGGGCGCAGCGTCTCGCGGCCGAGCTGGGACTGATGTTGGTCGCGCCCGATACGAGCCCACGTAAAGCGCGCATTCCCGGTGACGATGCAAACTGGGACTTCGGGCTCGGTGCCGGCTTTTATGTCGATGCCACGACGCCTGAGTGGTCGCAGCACTACCGCATGTACAGCTATGTGACGCGCGAATTGCCCGCGCTCGTTGCGAGCCTCGGAAAGTCACAATCCGACAAACAGGGCATCTTCGGTCATTCAATGGGCGGTCATGGCGCGCTCGTCTGTGCTCTGCGCAATCCACAGCAGTATCGATCCGTCTCTGCGTTCGCACCGATCTGTGCACCCATGCAGTGTCCCTGGGGAGAGAAGGCATTCAGCGGATATCTCGGTCCGGATCGCAGCAGCTGGGCTCAATACGATGCGACCGAGCTGGTATCGAAGCAGCGTTTTGGATCGAAGATCCTCATCGACCAGGGCATGGCAGACAAATTTCTCACTGAACAGCTGAAGCCTGAATTGTTCGAAGCTGCGGTGAAACGTTCGGGCACTTCGCTGACGCTGCGGCGTCAGGAAGGCTATGACCACGGCTACTACTTCATCTCAACTTTCGTCGAAGATCATCTGCGTCATCACGCAGAGCATTTGCTTTGAGTCTGTCGCGACGGTCGATCCGGGCGTCAGCATCAACGGCAACAGGTTTTCATCTCACTCATACGGCTCGTGCGGAACATCGCGACAGAATCGCACTCGCGAATTGCACGTCACTCTGTGTACCCTGTGATCTCTCGTTCTGATCACGGTTCACCATGACTGCTTCTTCCAGGCCGCCTCGGTTTCCGAGTTGGCTACTGCTTGTGGGCGCGATGTCTGCCGTCGGCCCTTTCACGATCGATATGTATCTGCCTGGGTTTCCTGCGATCGAGCGTGAGTTCGCCGAACAGGGCGTCGAGCGCACCATGGCTGCCTATCTGGTCGGTGTGACGGTCGGCCAACTGGTCTACGGACCCATCAGCGATCGCTACGGACGCAAGCCGCCGTTGTACTTCGGGTTCGTGCTGTATGCGCTCGGAGCGATCGGATGCGCACTCGCGAGCAACATGAGCGTGCTGATTCTGATGCGTGTGCTTCAGGCTCTGGGCGCCTGTGCAGGCCTGGTGATCGGCCGCGCCATTGTTCGGGATCGTTGCCAACCGCACGAAGCCGCGCGCGCATTCGCTACCTTAATGGCCATTGTGGCACTCGGTCCGATTCTCGCGCCCATGCTGGGAGGCTGGGTCGTCACTGCGGTGGGTTGGCGTGGAGTGTTCGTGTTTCAAGCACTGCTGGGAGTCGCGCTGCTCATCATGATGCACACGCTCCTGACCGAGACGATGCTGCCGACCGCGGCGCTGACACTGCATCCCAGGGACATTGCGCGACGCTATACGCGCCTGATCAAGGATCCCGTGCTGGTCGGCTATTCGCTCGTGGGCGGATTCGGCATGGGCACGATGTTCTGCTACGTCACCGGTGCGCCGACCGTGATGGCGGATACGTTCGATCTCTCGCCTCAACAATTCGGCTGGATGCTCGGACTCAACGGGCTCGCATTCATGACAGCGAGTCGGTTGAATGTGCTTTCGCTGCGCAACCATTCACCGAACGACGTGCTACGACGCGCCATACGTTGGCCGATCCTCATCGCTTCGATCTTCGCGCTGCTCGCGTACTGGCTGTCGCTGCCAGTGTGGGCCGTGATCTGTTTGCAGCTCACGTTCTTCGTGTGCACGGCGCGCACATTGCCGCACACCAGCGCACTGGCGCTTGCACCCCATGGTCGCGACGCAGGTGCGGCCTCAGCGATGATGGGTTCACTGCAGTCTTTCATCGCAACGTTTGCGGGGATGGCAGTGGCCGTCTTCAACGACGGCACACTTTCAACGCTGGCGATCCTGATGATCGGCGGTGCAGCGCTCGCCGCGCTCAGTTACTTCTGGGTTCGCAACAAAGCAGTCATCGCGTAGCCGCGAAGAGGCGTTCTCCGCTCTTGTGTTTCTGCTCAGGTCCAACCCGACAATCGCGTCTCCATCGTGATCTCGGCCTTGAGCACGCGGGAGACTGGGCAGCCCGCCTTCGCAGCTTCGGCGAATTTCACGAATTCATCCGGCGTCATGCCCGGAATCTTCGCGCGTACTTTCAAATGAACGGCGGTGATCGTGAAACCTGCATCGGTCTTCAGCAAGGTCACCGCGGCTTCAGTTTCAATCGACTCCGCCGTCTTGCCCTCGGTACCGAGTTGCGCCGAGAGTGCCATCGAGAAACAGCCTGCATGCGCCGCGGCGATCAGTTCTTCAGGGTTCGTGCCTTTGCCATCCTCGAAGCGCGTGCTGAATGAGTATTGCTGATTGGCCAGCACACCACTTTCCGTGGAGATCGTGCCTTTGCCGTCTTTGAGCCCGCCGTTCCAGACTGCCGATGCTGTGCGTTTCATGAGGACCTCTTTCGGTATTTGATAAGTCGTTGCGCGCCGTGCCGGCACTCAGTGCCCGGCTGCGGATCATTGATTCGCGTCTCTGATTTCCACTTCGTGAGTCATCTGCGCCGTCTTGCCGATGATGGCGGAGGCTGAGCAATACTTCTCTTCAGAAAGCTTGACCGCGCGCTCCACTTTGTTGCGATCCAGGTTCCTGCCCGTAACGATGTAGCGCAGGCGAATGTTCGTGAATACTTTCGGATCGGTTTCAGCGCGATCCGCATCGACTTCGACCACGCAATCCGTGATGTCGGCACGACCGCGCTTCAAAATCAGCACGACGTCGAATGCCGAACAACCCGCGAGACCCAACAACAGCATCTCCATCGGCCTGAACCCGACGTTACGCCCGCCAGCATCGGGTGCGCCATCCATGATCACCGAATGTCCGGATCCGGATTCTCCGACGAACATGACGTCCTGAACCCACTTTGCTTTGGCTTTCAATCAACGCTCCTGACGAGACGTCTCAATCACTTTAAAAAGGATAGTTGCGATCGTCAGCGCGCATCGCGCCGCGGCGCCGGCCGTTCGACAAACGATACGATCGCTGCGACGAAGCCCGGCAACGTGTCTTCGATCAGAGCCGCGTGATCTGCACCCGCTAACACAATCCACTGTTTGTCAGCATTCCCAAGACCCGTGAATACGCGAGCCTGTGCAGCAGCGGGCGTCAGTGGATCACGCTCGCCATGAATCAACAGCGTCGGGGTCACGATCTTGCCTGGTTCCAGCGCGTTGAATTGCTCGAGGTTGCACCAGTCCACTCGCACGGGGTCGGCGGTCAATGCGGCTTCCACATAAGAGTCGATCACGCTGTGAGGTGTGACGTCTGGTGAAATGAAATCACTGGCGGCGCGCTCGCGAGTATTTACTTCGCGAGGTGGAGTATCGGCTGTTGCAGCGGGCTGTGTCGTGACCGCGGGATCTCGCGGATATCCATACAGAACCAGATTGCCGATCGACTCCGGATGCTGTTGAGCCGTGAGATGAGCCACCAGCGATCCATAGGACCAACCCACGAGCGTCGGTTTGCGATGCTCGCGTCCGATGATCCACTGAAGCACGCCCGCAAGATCAGCAGCCGCACGATCGGGAGTCAGCCACCCTGATTCGTCCCGCGGTGTAGAGCCGTAGCCACGCATATCGAGTGCGTAGGTCGTGTAACCCTGGCGGTTGAGGGCGACCATCACAGAACGCTGCTCGCCCGGGACTTTCAGATCGAAATCGGGAAGCGCGCTCCAGGTGCGGCCATGCAGTAACAGAATCGAGCCTTTCGGATGTGCAATCTGCCGTGTCCACAAGGCGAAGGTGTGCCCGTCTACTGGAATCGACAATTTCTGCAGCGGCCCGACTTGTTCCGGCATGCGCTCTGAAGGCGCATTGACGCATCCCGAAGTAAGCGCCAGGAGAATAAACAGCCAGAATGTGCCGAGAAAATTCTGCGAGACGAACTTGATTGAGGTCACAGTGTATGCGCGAGAGTGTTGAGAATCGGTTGAGCTGAAGCGACTTCGCTGGAGTCAGTCATCGACTAACTGCTGACCCGGAAACAGCTCTTCGTTGAATCCGAAGTTACGCAGATCGCGTATCCGCATCGGATAGAGCACGCCGTTCAGATGATCGACTTCGTGTTGTACTACGCGAGCATGGAAATCGCTGACAGTGCGATCGATGGCCACGCCCGCTGGATCGAAGCCTCGATAGCGGAGGTGCTTATGACGAGGCACCAATCCGCGCATGCCAGGCACGGAGAGACAGCCTTCCCAGCCATCCTCCATCTCATCATTCACTGGCGTGAGCTGTGGATTGATCAGCACGGTGTAGGGCACTTCTTCTGCCTGTGGATAGCGAGGATTCTTGCCCACCCCGAAGATCACCACCTGTAGCGATACTCCGATCTGCGGGGCAGCGAGTCCTGCACCATTCAGCGCGGCCATGGTGTCGTGCATATCCACGAGCAGCTCACGTAGCTCGGGCGTATCGAATGTTTCCACGGGCCTGGCCACCTGCAACAACAGGGGATCGCCCATTCGCAATACCGGTCGCACAGCCATACGCTTACCCATCGCAGTGACAGGCATAGGATAAGCTACCCACCTCTGGAATGAGTCTCGGCGATTCAAGAAAGAAATGAACGATGCGTTAGAAAATCGATGTGAAGCTCTGCCGAGCTGTACAGCAAACGGAACTTCAGCGTGAGTTCGAGCCTGCATGTGATCGTGCTCGCGGCAGGTTCATCGAGCCGATTGGGACAGCCGAAACAGCTCGTGCGAATCGGCGGTCGACCGGCACTGCATCGAGTAGTGTCGAGTGCAACTGGACTGGCAGGTCACTCCGTCACTGTTGTGGTGGGCTCTCACGCGAGCGATCTGTCGCGCCTGCTGGCGCATTCGCCCGCCTCGGTCCTCGTCAACAGACATTGGGAGGAAGGCATGGCGTCTTCCGTTCGATGTGGGCTCAGTGCGTTACCGGCGGCCTGCGATGCGGTGCTTATTCTTTTGGGCGATCAGGTTGCAGTCACATCCGATGATCTCAAGCGGCTCGCAGCCGCGTGGAATGGGCAGGACGGTTCGATCGCAGCGGCCACTTACGATCAGCATGTGGGTGTGCCGGCGATTTTTCCTCGCACTTTCTTTCCAGAACTCATGGAACTACGAGGCGACCAGGGCGCACGCAGGATCATCGAACGTAACAGCTATCGCCTGATTCGTGTGCCCATGCAGAACGCGGCCATCGACCTCGATACCCCTGAAGATCTCGTAGCCATCACTCAACGCTTCGAACGTAACGAGCAATCATCCTTATGAGAGTCGTATTTATATTCGTGTTGATCGCGATCGTGCTCGCGATCATCTGGATGCGTGCGCGCAGGAAGCGTTGAGCTGACGTTGATCGTCGGCTGCTTCTAACGATTCAACAGATTGATGCTCGTCGCGTGTTCCTTGATCACGGCGATCGTCGAAGCATCGCTGTCGAACACGCAGTAAAGACCCTGCGCTTCCTGCGGCGGATCGCCGACGAACGCGTCACCGGGTTTCCACATCCAATCCGCATTGGCGGCTCGGCCGGCGCCGCCCCAGGCCCAGAAATTCGAGCCTGCGATCGGCGCGCCTTCAGACGCGCGCTTCTCTAATAGCGCAAAGATGTCGCGATAGTAGCGATCGCGATAAGCCGTAGTCGATCGCGGGTCGAACGATCCCCCATCGCGATTCATTCCAAACTCTTCGAGCACGATCGGTTTGCCCAGATCACGAGCGGCATCGATATGCCAATTCAGATAGTCCTTCGCCTTGGACCATGCGCCGTCATAGGTTTCTGCCGCGCGTTTTGGATCGAACCAACTCCAGTTCGGTGCCCACATGTGAAAGGTCAGGTAGTCGATATGTGAGCTGCGATGCGCTTCCACGAACAGCGACCGATCGCCTGCCGTGCCCATCCATCCTTCGTTGCCAGTGCTCACGAGCTGATGGGGCGCGAGCGTCTTGATGTATTTCGCAGTTTCATCGAGCCAACCGACGAACGCCTGAGAATTGGATCGGCCTGTGGCATCACTGCCCGGACGCGGCTCGTTCGCGAGCTGCCACGACATGATGGTTGGATCTTCGCTATAGAGCTTGGCGGTGACGGAATTGCGGCGTGTGATCAACGTGCGTACCGCGTCCCGAAATGCCTGCTGCGCCGCCGACAGAGTGTAGAAGCGCGCGGAGTTGTCCATGAAGGCGTTCCAGTTCCCGGTCAAGTCAGGGTCGAGAACCGGCTGCTGGGTAAACCACGAAACGTACTGCGACATGCCTCCTGACCACTGCCAGAAGTTGTTCACGTAGATCACCGCCTTCATATCGCGCTTGGCGAGCTCGGCCAGAAGAAAATCCAGCCCATTGAGCAGCTCCTCATCGTAGTGGCCCGGCGCGGCGATGACGGCGGGTCGGACTGCGCGCTTGAGCTCGCTCGCTTCGGAAAGACCCAGCACTCGGATGTTGGTGATGCCGATCGCGCGCAGCTGATCCAGTTCTTTGATGAGCCGTTCTCTGTCGCCGGTGACGCCCGGACTGCCGAGGTAAGCGCCGTACCAGAGATTCGCGCCCGCGAAATGGTAAGCCCGGCCGCGTAGTTGAAATGCGGTGCCGTTGACGGTGACGAATTCACTTTTGCCAGAGGGTGCGGCGGTCTCGTTCTTTTTTTGTTGCGTACTGCACGCTGAGAACATCAGTGCAGCTGCAATCAACCAGACACGTAGCTTCATCATTCCCCCAAAAGCAGATTGTTCTGTGTGAAGCATAGGCTAGAAATTACGGACAGCGCACGTGATGAAGAGCAGACGTACGCCTGAACTTATTGTCGAGCCCAGCCGTTGTTGAGCTTAGTCAGTCGTCAGGCGGCAGCCTGCGGGAGGAAACATGGAGAGCATGGGCTCCTTCGGTGAATGGTTGAGTCATTTCTGGCCGGTGGTCGCGCTGATCGCTGCCGCAATCGTGTTGACGATCGTCGTATTTCGACGGCGGATGTTTGAACGCGGATATCGCAAAGGCGAAGCGAAGGATCCTGGCACTGTGAAGCAGGAGAACCGTCCGGATCGCTGGAGTCGCAGTCACTAGCCCGCTCGCAGTTTTCGAACCGCTGATCACACGACATCCGCGTCACGTTCGATGAGCAGTTCTCGCAAAATCGATCGATGGCAGCGAGATTCGTCTCTGCAGTAGCAGCCCACAGCAAAATTGGTCTGATGCGATAGTGCGGCGAGTACGTCAAGTACTCGCGCAGCCGCAGGCAACTTCATTTCAGCACGATATCGCCTCGCAAATGCCTTCCATTCACGCGGCTGTTCGGCGGCGAGCGCCTGTTTCAGTAGTTCTTCGCTCGGAGCGAGATTGGGAAACCAGACATCGTAGATGTCGCGTGCGGCGTACTCGGACTTGGGTACCCCGCGAGGAGGCCGTCGCACTGTACCGAGTCGCACTCCTTCATCAGGACTGCGCGGGCTTCCGAGACGAACGATGCGAATGGACATGGCGATTCTCCGCATCCTGACGGGACGCTTTGAATCGCCAGTCTCCTCAAGCGTTGCTCTGACTACAAGCTCGCTGTCTGACTGCTCGCGGCACGGTCAGCTTCAGCCGCACGACGTGTACGTTGAAAGCGATAAGCACCTGGCGGCATCTTGCGACGACGACGGAACGCCTTCGCGAACGCAGTCTCCGACAGGTAACCCACGCGGCTTGCAATACGAGCTACTGGCTCACGCGATTCGCGCAGCATCTTTGCAGCCAGATCCATGCGCCAGCGCGTGACATACGCCAGCGGCGGCTGACCGACCAGATCCATGAAGCGTTTCGCAAACGCGGCACGTGACATTGCAGCCTGTCGTGCAAGCGACTCGACCGTCCATGGCGCTTGTGGCGATTCGTGGATCAGCGTCAACGCTTTGCGAATCTGCGAATCACGCAATGCACCCAGCCAGCCCGCTGCACCTTCTGGCACATCACGCAGCCAGGCACGCACCAGATAGACGAACAGAGCATCGAGCAATCGTGGTTGCACGAGTTCAACGCCCTGTTCGCGATGCTGTGATTCATGAGTGAGCAGACGCAGCAGCAATTGCAACTCTGCATCGTTCTCGATTTTCTGAGCAGGAATCACGATGGTGCCTGGTAGTAACGACAGCACAGGATGCAATCCTTCCGGCGCAAACCCGTCCGTCGAGAAATGATAAGCAGCTGACTGCACAACCGTCGCTTCAGCAGGTTCAGTTCGACCGCGCAGTGAGGGCAGCACGTTGTTGTGCGCACGAGCGACGGCTTGTGTGAAAGCTTCTGGATCGCGCGCATCGCGATCGGATGAAAGCGTGTGGGCTTTGCCAGCAGCCAGCAGCACGACATCGCCGGTGTTCAGGCGAACCGGTTCGCTGTTGCCGTGTCGCAGCCACGCAGAGCCGCGTCGCACGATGTGAATGGCCGAGTCCTGGGGAGCTTCGATGAGAATGCTCCAGGGGGCCTGAAATTCTCGCGAACCCAGTGAAGTGGTCGCGAGGCTAGTCACGCTGAGAACATTGGAAAGAACGTCCATGGGCATACTTCGCTTCGAGGTTGGGAGGTGGCATCGCGAGTGGGTCATAGCCTACCCCCGCGATCCCCACAGCTGTCCAGAGCGAAAAGACGCCTTGCGCAGAAAGAGACTATTGCGGCTCGTTCACCAATCAATAGTCCGGCGCGATCTTGTTGTATTGGCAATGCTTCAGGTGTGACAACTGTTGTCGCACCAACAGAACACGCCGCTCGAAATGTGAGAGTTAAGCTCGTGTAACGAGCAATGTGTGCGACGTTCTCAGCGTGGCTTGCGGATGCCGAGCTTGCTCAGAGCTTCGAGCAACATCGGTTCGGTGTACGGCTTCGCCAGAACGGCGATGGCTGCGTCTCCGGCGAAGCGATCCTTCAATTCGCGCTCACTGCGACCACTCGCAATCAGGATCGGAAGCGTGCCTTCCTGTGCCCGGATCGCGGCGGCGATTTCATCACCCGATTGATCCGGTAATCCCAGATCGATAATGGCGGCGGCGAGTCGTTGGCGTTCCGCACCGAACTTCTCCAATGCTTCCTTACCCGAGGCGGCCTGCTCGACTGCGAATCCCGAATCCTCCAGCACGTCGACGGCAAACATGCGTACGAGGACCTCGTCCTCTACGATCAGGACGCACGGAGCCGAACTCGCACTAGTGCCAGCAACCATGGGGCTTAGGTCCGAAACTGTTGTTTAGGCCGGCTCGGGCGCCGGCCTTTGCTTTTGGGCCGGCATCATTACGCCACAGGTTTGCCGCCCAGCGCCATAGGTTGATCACTCGCCCTAACTCGGGACTTTTGCGAGAGCGCTGATCAACAAACGTAAGCGGTGACCTGCCCAGGAAGTGGTCGATCTACCGACGTCATCGGACGCTGCTGTCGTCGCTTATTTTTCAGGAAGTGCGACGGAGAATTCGAGAACTTCGTGACCGTCTTCTTTTTCGAGGCTGATCTGAATGGCTTCCGGATCCACGTTGACGTACTTGCGAATCACCTCGAGGACCTCGCGTCGCAGAAGCGGCAGGTAGTCGGGTGCGCCGCGTGAGCTGCGTTCCTGAGCGACGATAATGCGCAGGCGTTCCTTGGCGAGATTGGCCGTGGGCTGCGTGCGGCGAAAAAGTGCGAGTAGTCCCATGTCAGCCTCCGAAGACACGCGCGAGGAAACTCTTCTTCGGTTCCTCGAGGAAGCGCAGCGGCAACGTCTCACCCAGCAGACGGCTGACGGCATCCTCATAGGCGCGTGATACGTCACTCTCGGCGTTGAGAATCACCGGAGTGCCGGAGTTCGAGGCGGACAACACATCGGGCGACTCGGGGACCACCCCCATGACTTCGAGCCCGAGGATTTCTTTGACGTCGGTGACGCTCATCATCTCGCCACTCGCGACCCGGCGCGGGCTGTAGCGCGTCAGCAGCAGGTTTTCCTGTACTTTGGATTCGCCCTTTTCGGCGCGCTGAGTTTTGCTCGAGAGCAAGCCGAGGATTCGATCCGAATCGCGGACCGAGGACACTTCCGGATTCACCACGACGATGGCCCGATCTGCGAAGTACATCGCCAGATGCGCACCTTTCTCGATGCCTGCCGGCGAGTCGCACACGATGTATTCGAAGCCATCGGCGATGAGCTCGTCGAGAACGCGCCGAACGCCGTCCGCGGTGAGCGCATCTTTGTCCCGAGTCTGCGAAGCCGCGAGCACGAAGAGCGTTTCGATCCGCTTGTCCTTGATCAGTGCCTGCTTCAGCGTGCAGTCGCCCTGAATGACATTGACGAAGTCATAAACGACACGCCGCTCGCATCCCATGATCAGATCGAGATTGCGCAGTCCGATGTCGAAATCGATCACGGCTACACGTTTGCCGCGTCGTGCAAGTCCGCAGGCAAGGCTCGCCGACGTGGTGGTCTTACCCACGCCTCCTTTGCCGGAGGTGACAACGATGATCTCAGCCAATGTTCGGTTCTCCTGAAATGCGTGCACTGGCTCAGGCGCCAATGCGTTTGAAACGAAGGTCATCCCCATCGAGCCAGGCTTGCACCGGTTTGCCGACGAGCTCAGGCGGGATGGTCTCGAATACTTTGAATACGCCGGCAATCGACACGAGCTCGGCATGGAATTCCTGACAGAACACTCGCGCGGTGATTTCGCCACGCGCGCCGGCCATCGCGCGGCCTCGCAGTGATCCGTACACATGCACACAGCCGTCGGCCATGACTTCGGCGCCGGCGCCAACCACGGTCGTGACGATCAAATCCCGATTGCGCGCGTAGACGCGTTGGCCTGAGCGCACCGGCTGATGCTGCATCAGCGCGGGCAGCGGCACTTCGGTCGGCGCCGGGCTGGGCACTAGGGCAACCGGCGCTGGCACTTCTCTGGGCTGCGGCTTGCTTTGCGCTCGAAATTGCGTGAGCACCGGCAAGTCGAGTGAACGTGCAAG
>JBJMWN010000066.1:0-15290 GCA_045810085.1 Povalibacter sp.
ATCACTGCGCCGCTCGATGAGATGCAGCGCATGCACCAGAATGTCGAATGCGCCTTCCTCGATGAAGGCAGGTGCACTATCTATGCAGCTCGTCCGCAGACGTGTCGCAACTATCACGCGACCAACGCAGCGGGCTGCCAAAAATCTTTCGAAGAGCCAGACAATCTCGAAATCGATCCGGATTTCGCGCCTCTGGTCTATCAGATCGGCGGAGCGCACGTAGAAGCGTTCGCCAAAGCGATGCGCGATGAGGGATACGACGTCGATGCTTACGAGATGAATGTGGCATTGAGCGCTGCACTTGAGCAGCCGGATGCGAGGTCACGCTTCGCCGCGCGTCAACAGCCATTTACGAGTATCGAAGGCGACGAAGTACCGGATGAATTCTCGGAGCAGGACGACTGAGCTCTGTCACAAAAAGAACCCGGAACGCAAAAACGGCGACCTCAACAGGTCGCCGTTCGTCATGCCGAAACCCGAACAGTTAATCGCTCGGGTTAATCGCGAGCGTAGCGGTCGCTGCGATTGATCTCACGCTCGATATCGAGATAGGTGCTCGTCACAGAGTCGAAGTCGCGCGTCGTGTCACGATCATGCGATTTTTCCACTGCATCGCGCAGCGAATGATATCTGTGCGACAAATCATCGAAAGCTTTGCGAACATCGCGATGATCGGAGCGGTCATCCGCGAGCGTATGACGGAAGTCGCGAGTCTCCTCGGCGAGCTTACTTGCGTCTTCGCGCACGCGACTGTTGTTGCTGTCGCGCTCCAGTAGCGTGCTGCTTTTCTCGAGTCGTTGAGCCGAGCTCGATAGACCTGAGTTCGTCGTCGCACATGCGGCCATTGAGAGAGCGATCGGTAACATCAACCATGCCGTACGAAAACGGCCTCGCAGAATTGTCATGACTTCCTCCGGCCCGTCGGGCGAATGACCCAATAGATGGCTCAAGAATGAGCGAATCGAATCTTCGGTTCCCGCCTCGGGATGACCCCGCGTAGGCTCCGATTTCGTTGCGCTGCCGTGCGCAGCAAAAGTTCCAGCGAGTCGTGACTTTCGCTTGACCTCTCAATGGTGGGCCGTTCAGGACGCTACGCTCTCAACACGTCGCACTTGTTTGTTCCATGCACCGTTGTCATATTCGTCGCATGGGGGAGCGCCAGAGCCGAGACGCTTGAGGCGCAACGAAAATGAAAGAACTTCCGAACACACCGAAAGGCTGGCAGGCGATCCTGCGTGCCGTGCGACGGGCAGTCCGCGGCGAGGACAACGCAGAAGACTTGCTGCATTCGGCCTTCATCCGTTTATCCGAGTACCAGGATCGTGACGCGGTCGAGAATCCTTCGGCTTTCCTGGTTCGCACAGCTAGCAATCTCGCCGTGGATGAACGCCGCAAGCAGCGCGTTCGGCGTGAAGGACCCCTCGATATCAGCGAAATGCTCGAAATTTCCGATGCGCAGCCGTTACCTGCTGAGGTTTTGGTCGCCCGCGAACGTCTAGAAAATGTCATGGCGGCTCTCGAATCACTGGGGCCGAGGACCCGGGAGATCTTTCTGTTGCATCGTCTGGATGGACTCAAGTACCGCGAGATCGCCGCGCGGTTGGACATAACCGTGAGCGCGGTCGAGAAACACATCGCGAAGGCCAGCCTGTTTCTGGTGAATTGGGTGGAAGGCGAATGAGCGTTCGCGACGACAAGGCGAACCGTCGAGTCGCACGCGCTGAAGCGGCAGCGTGGCTGGCGCGTTTGCGTTCTGAGGAGCGAACCGGCCAGGACGAACGCGGTTTTCGCGCATGGCTCGCAGAGAGTGAAGACAATCGCGAAGCCTTCGACGCCACGAATTCGGTCTTCGATATGGCGGGCGCTGCAGATCGGGATCGCCTCATGCGCGATGCGGCTCCACCGGTTACACGTCGTCGTGTGCTGCAGGCTGGATTCGGAATGGCCGCAGCTTCCGTTGCGGGTATCGCGCTTTATCTGCGCGCAGGCACGACGTACGCCACTGAAATTGGCGAACAGCGCAAGGTGTCACTCGAAGACGGAACGCTCGTATCTCTCGATACCGATACGGAAATTCACGTCTCGATGGACGATGAGAGTCGGCGCGTGAAACTGCGTCGCGGTCGGGCGCACTTCGATGTGGCCGATGATCCCGCACGCCCGTTCGAAGTCATTGCAGGCGATCAGTCGCTCACTGCCTCGCGCGCTCACTTCGATGTGAGTCGTGATGGGCCTGTCGTGTCGGTCCTGCTCGAGGAAGGGCCGGTCTCGATTGCACCGACCGATGAGCTCAAACGGATGCCCGTGCCCCGAGTCGTCGCGCCCGGCCAGTTGCTCGTTGTGGCTGCCGATCGTGTGATC
This sequence comes from Povalibacter sp., assembly GCA_045810085.1. Lineage (GTDB taxonomy): Bacteria > Pseudomonadota > Gammaproteobacteria > Steroidobacterales > Steroidobacteraceae > Steroidobacter. The sequence goes on from JBJMWN010000066.1 coordinate 2,362, forward strand.
CGCCAGGAACGCCCGGTCATGGCGAATGCGATTGCATGGCGCCATGGGCGTCTCGCCTTTTTCGAAGAGCCGCTTGCAGAAGCAGTGGCTGAAATGAATCGATATACCCGTCGACCCATCGTGATCCTGGATCCACAGATCGGGCAGATGCCGATCTCAGGTAACTACAGTGTGGGCGACGCAGAGGCGTTCGCGACCTCGATCTCTGTTCTCTTGCCCATCAAGGTCGGGTTGGAACGGGAACGAGTCACGTTGCGCGCCGCTGGATCGCAATCTTCCGCGACGAGCTGAGGAAAACCGGTCCCGAGTTCGTCATGGTCTTAATGACACCGCAGCAATAGCGGTCAGCCGGAAGGGGGAGGCGTGTCGAGGTTGAGTCGCGCCATTCGAGCCGCATTGTCGGGCACGATCATGGTCGCGGCCCTGGCAGTGGCCGACGTTGCTTGCGCACAGGATGCACCTGTTAGCGTTCACATCGAGGCCCAGTCGATCGATGCTGCCCTGCGTGAGCTCTCGCGCCAGACGAATACGAATATTTTGTTTTCACCGCAGGCGGTACACGGCCTGCGCGCACCCGCGATCAACGCAACGCTCACTGTCGAGGAAGCCGCGAAGGCGCTGGTGTTGGGCACCGATCTGGAAGTCGTTCGCGATCTGACCGGAGCGTTGATCGTACGGCGTCGCAGTGAACAGCTGTCTACGAACGCCGATGATCTCGAAGAAGTCATTGTGGTCGGCGTGCGTCGAGCGCTGGAAACCGCTCAACAGATCAAGAAAGAGTCAGACACGTTTGTCGATTCGGTAACAGCGACGGATATCGGCGCGTTTCCGGACAAGTCAGTGGCTGAGGCGCTGCAACGAGTCGCCGGCATCACCGTCTCACGACTGCAATCCAACGATGACAGCACGCATTTCTCCGCCGAGCCTGCGAGCGTTCTGATCCGCGGTCTCACGTTCGTGCGCACCGAGTTCAACGGTCGCGACAGTTTCTCTGCGGACGGCTATCGAGGCCTGAACTTCAACGACATCTCGCCCGAGCTCATGGCAGGTGTCGATGCCTATAAAAATCAAACAGCGGAGATGATCGAAGGCGGCATCGCCGGGACGGTCAATCTGCGTACACGCCTGCCGTTCGATGCTGAAGGTCAGGTCGTTTCGCTGACCGGGCGCGCGAACTACGGCGATCGATCAGACGATGTCACGTATGAAGGCTCCGGCGTTTACTCGAATTCATGGGACAGCGAAGCCGGCCGATTCGGCGTGATGGTCAACTATGCGTATTCGCACGTGAAGACGCAGACCGAAGGCGTGATCATGCAACGCATCGGAGCTTTCTGCAGCGAAGACAATACTGACGCAGCGGGACGTGTCATCGTCGCGGCGGACGGATCGATTCCATGCAGCGCGACGCCCTATGGAGGCAGTGATTGGCAGTACCTACCGAGTCAGGTGAATTTCTCTCAGGTCGAATACGACCGCGTGCGTCACGGAGCTTCCGCAGCGTTGCAGTTCCAAAGCAACGACAAGCGTTTTCTCGCGACGCTGCAGTACATGGACTCGCAGTACGACAACGCCTGGCTCGAGCGCAGTTCCAACATTTCTTTCTTCAGTCTCTGGGCCGCGCCCGGCTACTCGCCGCAAAGCGCCGCATTCATCGCACCTGCGCCAGGTACGCCAGCGTTCACGTTCGACTCGCATGGCATGTTGCAGTCCGGCGTTCTGACGCAACCGAGCGGTGACTGGCTTGGAGGCAGCACGCAAGGAAATCTGGACTACGGTTCTGCCGTGCCCGGATTACCGTTCGTGAACTATTGCGCCGATGGATCGTGCGCCACAGATCGTGAGGGCATTTACGTCGGTAATGAAGCGCGCAACTTCGATCACTCTGAGCAGACGCGCGATTTGTCTGCGTCCCTGCGCTGGGACATTACGCAGAGCGTTCGGTCAACCCTCGACGTGCAGCACATCCAGGCCGCGACAGACAATTACGACAACCTGGTGTCCAGTCGCAGTATGGCCAACGCAGAATACTCGACGGACCGCAGTGCGACTCCAAGCATCACATTGCTGCCGGGTTCGAACGTGAACTACGCGCCCGGCTTTCTCGCCAATCCGCACAACTACTTCATTCCTTTCATCCAGGATCACTACGAGGACAACGACGCTCTGGAAACTGCAGTGCGCGGGGATCTCGAGTGGGACATCAGTGACAGTGGATGGCTCGACTCGCTGAAGGTCGGTGCGCGCTATGCGGATCGCGAACAGAAGGTGCGCTACTCGACCTACAACTGGTCGCCGGTAGCCGCGCCCTGGAGCTGCAACGGGCCAGGTTTCAATCTCGACAACACCACGCCTGCACCATATCCGGATTCATGCGGCACACCGGGTCGAGTCTTTCAGGGTTACGGAGCCGACATTTGGGAGGTGACTCGTCTTGGAGATTTCTACGACGGTCAGGTCTTCCCGAACGGCCCTATGGTGTTTCTTAGTCGAGGGACACTGGCAGATCGAGATGAGCACGTTCAGGCGCTGAGCGGCTCGACGACCGGCTCGCCTTTGCCGTGGACCCCGCTATGTCAGCGCACAACTAATGTTGAAGGCTGCTTCATCGATCCCGAGATCCTGGACGTCGGCGAAAAGACGCAGGCGCTCTACGCGATGCTGAGATTTGGAGGTGACGACAGCAAACTGTTTGGGGACATCACTGTCCGCGGAAACGTTGGTGTGCGTTACGTGCGCACGGAGGTGAACAGTCTGGGCGGCGTCAGTTTCCCTACCAGCACCTGGTTTCAAACTGCAGCCGCGACTCCTTGTAACGCACCGCTGGTCGGAAACGCAGTCACGAATGTCTCCTGCTGGCTGACTCCTGATCTCATGGCGTTCAGCAATGGTGGCGGCATCGATAACGATCTAAGCCAGAGCAGCGATGATTTCCTGCCGAGTTTCAATGTGCGCTTCGGATTGGATGATCATCAGTTCGTACGCTTTGGCGCATCGCGTTCATTGTCGCGTCCGGATTTCGGACTGCTGCGCAACTTCGTCGGCATTCAGCAGCCGCTGCTGAACACATCGCCTGAATCTCCATACGTGATCTACAACTCGCCCACTGCTGCCCATACACCTGAAAACGTGAAGGGCTACAGATTTGTCTTCAGTGCAGATTCGGGTTTTGGCGGCCTCGAGCCCATCACCTCGGACAACTTCGATCTCGCCTACGAAAACTATTGGGGTCCGAGCAGCTCGTTCACGGTCGGCCTGTTCTACAAGAAGCTCAATGGCAGCATCGCTTTCGGTGAGTTCGCGCGTGAGTTTGAGAATAATGGAGTGGAGCAGACCGTACTGGTTCGCGGACCTCGCAACGGTGCGGGCGGTGGTCGGTTGCAAGGCGTGGAAATCGCGTTTCAGACATTCTTCGATTTTCTGCCAGGTGCGTGGCGTGGTTTGGGCGCGCAGATCAACTACACGCATGTCTCACAGTCGGGCATCAACAACTCCAATCTCGCGGTGCAACCTGGCTATGCACCCGGCGGGACGATCGCGTTCGGCGGAGGATTGCAGGTCAACGGCGATGTGATCGACTCACATCGGCTCGCGGGCATATCAGACGACTCGTACAACATTGTTGCGCTCTACGATTACGGACGCATCGGTGCGCGGCTTGCGTATAGCTGGCGTTCGGAATTCCTGACCAACAATCTCGACTGTTGCATCGGCCTGCCGATGTGGCAGAAGGCGAGTGGCTATCTGGATGGATCGGTCCGCCTCAAGCTCGGTCGCAATCTCGAGCTGTCGGTCGATGGCTCGAATCTACTCAACACGACAAGCGTCAATCAGCAGCAGATCTTCGGTGATTCCGAGCTCACGCCCGGTGCTGCGGCAGTTCGGCGTGACTCCGCCTGGATCCGCAACGATCGTCGCTATCAGCTCGGAGTCAGATTCAAATACTAAGCAGGTGCACGCGCTGAACTGTGTGAAACTCGGCCGCTGAGGAAAACTGACGCGCCGTTCGTCAACAACTCATGGTTCAACAGCGTCGAGGACTCACGAGTGACTCAATTGATTCGGGCAATGTTCGCCCTGGCCGTAATGCTGTGTGCGTCGTGTGGCAACGCGGCCGACTGTGTCGACTCGCCCGGCAAAGTCGTTCAGGTGTGCATCGTCACGGAGAAGGGTGCGGTCTTCTATGAAGTGAGCCGTAAAGGCAAGAAGGTGATGGAGCGAAGCGCCTTGGGCTTCGTATTCGCGGGTGAATCGCCAGCGAAGATCAAGACCGCAGGCCGCCCGTCTCGCAAATCATTCGATCAGACCTGGGAGCAGCCCTGGGGCGAGCAGCGCGTCATTCGCGATCACCATACAGAGATGCGTGTGCCGTTACGCGGCGATACCCCGAACACCGCAAACTTCGATGTGATCGTTCGCGCTTTCGATGATGGCTTCGGTTTGCGTTACGACTTCAAAGGTATTCGCGCAGATCGCGCCGTTGCAATCAAGGAAGAGCTCACGCAGTTTCGTCCTATCGGTGACTGGCAGGCCTGGTGGTACCTCGCGTACCAGAAAGAGCGCGACGAATATCTTTATCACCGCTCGCCATTGAACGAGGTCACCCAGGCGGAAACACCGCTGACGCTCGAGTCTTCCGGTCTGTATCTCTCGATCCATGAAGCCGCGCTGGTTGATTTCGCGAGCATGACACTCAAGCGAACGGGCTCGAACACGCTTCAGTCGGATCCGATGCCCTGGTCTGATGGTGTGAAAGTGCGTCGCATCGGACCGTTTCAGACGCCGTGGCGCATGGTGCTGATTTCCGAAACGCCAGCGGGGCTTGCCGACTCACGCATCGAGCTCAATCTCAACGAGCCGAACAAACTGGGCGACGTGTCGTGGGCGAAGCCGGCGAAATACGTGGGCATCTGGTGGGAGATGCATCTGAACAAATCCACGTGGGGCAGTGGTGAGCGTCATGGCGCCACAACTGCGAACACGAAGCGCTACATCGATTTCGCGGCAAAGTATGGATTCAACGGTGTGCTGGTCGAAGGTTGGAACCAGGGCTGGGACGGCGATTGGGTCGCGAACGGTGCGGCCTTCAGTTTCACGCAGGCCTATCCTGACTTTGATCTCGCTGAGGTCACCTCTTACGCAAGCAGCAAAGGCGTTTCATTGATCGGTCACAACGAAACAGCCGGTGCGATCGCCAACTATGAATCGCAGATGGAAGCAGGCTTCGCACAGTACGCAAAGTATGGCGTGCATGCGGTGAAGACCGGTTACGTGAAGCCGAGCGGCACGATCGTTCGCACCGATGAAGCAGGCAAGCCGCAGAACGAATGGTTCGCGGGCCAGTATCTGGTTCGCCATCATCAGCGAGTCGCCGAAACCGCAGCGCGTTACAAGATCGCGATCGACGCGCATGAGCCGGTGAAAGACACCGGCTTGCGTCGCACCTATCCCAACATGATGTCTCGCGAAGGAGCGCGCGGGCAGGAGTTCAATGCCTGGGGCGTGCCGACGAATCCGCCCGAGCATGTGACGATCCTGCCGTTCACACGATTGCTCGCGGGGCCAATGGATTTCACACCGGGAATTTTTGATATTCCGCACGGTCAGCAGGCGCTCGATCGGCGTGTGCAATCGACACTCGCAAATCAGCTCGCGTTGTACGTCGTCATCTACTCTCCGCTGCATATGGCCGCGGACTTGCCGGAGAACTACGAAAAGCATCTCGATGCATTTCAGTTCATTCGCGATGTGCCCACCGACTGGGAAACTTCGCGAACATTGCAGGCGAGCATCGGTGACTACGCGGTTGTCGCTCGTCAGCAGCGGGGAGCCGATGACTGGTACCTGGGTGCAGTCACTGATGAACAGCCGCGGAGTTTGGAAGTGCCGCTGGATTTTCTCGCTTCCGGCAAACGGTACCAGGCGCAGATTTATCGCGATGCGGCGACGACTGACTATCGAACCAATCCGATGACTTATGTGATCACTCGCGACGATGTGACCTCGGCGGGCAAGCTCACCCTTACTCTCGCTCCCGGCGGCGGCACCGCTGTTCGTTTCCGTGCGATCGAGTGATGTTCGCTCCGGCTTGCAGCGCGCTGGGGTGTAAGGCGAAGCACGTTTTATCTGACCCGACGTGCTCGCGCCGATCCCAACTTTCGCCGGCAATCACGCAGAAAGTACAGAGCCAAGGGGTCCGAAATTGCCTTGGCGCTCGGGTCTGTGCTATCAAGGCGCCCATGACGTCCGTCCGCTATGGGTTCTGGTTTTACTTTAGTCCAATGCCAATGGCGGAAGGATTGGGTTCGACCTGAAACGACGAACGAGAGACCCAAGAAAACCGCCACTCACCTGGCGGTTTTTTTTTGGGTGTGACAACCGCGATTTTTCAACCACGCGTCTTCCAGCTTTGGGTGCACTTTGAACATTCGTACTGATGACCTGCGTATCCGCGACATTCGTGAGCTGAGTACGCCCGAACAGATCATGCAGGAATACCCCTGCACTGATGACGCGTCCGCCACTGTCGCGCAGTCTCGCGCTGGACTGCAGGCCATCCTGCAAGGCAAAGACGATCGCCTCGCGGTCGTCATCGGACCGTGCTCGATTCACGACACGAAGGCTGCGCTCGAGTACGCGGTCAAGTTGCGAGAGGAACGCGAACGCTTCCAGGACACGCTCGAGATCGTGATGCGTGTCTATTTTGAGAAGCCACGTACCACCGTAGGCTGGAAAGGACTCATCAACGATCCCGACCTGGACGGCAGCTTCAACATCAACAAAGGTCTGCGAGTCGCACGTGGCTTGCTGCTCGACATCAATCGACTCGGACTGCCCGCGGGCTGTGAATTTCTCGACATGATCACGCCGCAGTACATTGCGGATTTCGTCGCGTGGGGCGCCATCGGTGCACGAACCACTGAGAGCCAGGTGCATCGAGAGCTCGCCTCGGGTCTCTCGTGCCCGGTGGGATTCAAGAATGGAACCGACGGCAACGTGAAGATCGCGATCGATGCGGTGCAGGCCGCGTCACATCCTCATCATTTTCTCGCCGTGACCAAAGCAGGTCGCAGCGCGATCGCTTCTACCGCAGGCAACGAGGATTGCCATGTAATTCTGCGTGGCGGCAAGACGCCGAACTACGATGCCGCAAGCGTGCAGTCGGTGAGCACACAGTTGATCGCGGCAGGATTGCCGGCCCGCATCATGATCGATGTAAGCCATGGCAACAGCAGCAAGCGTCCTGAAAATCAGCCGGTCGTTATCGGCGACATTGCGCAGCAGATCGCAGCGGGGGAGCAGCGCATTGCAGGTGTGATGGTCGAGAGCCATCTCAAGGCAGGACGTCAGGAGCTGGTTGCGGGCAAGCCTCTCGTTTATGGTCAAAGCGTGACGGATGGCTGCATCGACTGGGATGCCTCAACGCGAGTGCTGGAGATGCTGGCGGAAGCAGTCGCGGCTCGACGTGCTCGCGTCGGCTCGACAGGTGGACACCGCGCCGTCCTCAGCGCCTGATCGTATTGCTGGTGTGAGGTTGACAGCAGAGACGCTGCCCGCGTCTTTCGGGAGCCTTCATTGAAATATGCGCTGGCCCTCTTCTGCTTGTTCGTCTCAGCGGCAGGAGCGCAGAACTATCCGGCTGCACCAGTCGAAGAAGTCCTGGTCACTGGCGAGCACCCCGGCCCTGGCTTGTGGAAAGTCTGGAACGGCGATCATGTGCTCTTCATTCTTGGCACTCATTCGCCGTTGCCGCGCGGATTGAAATGGCGATCGCAGGAAGTCGAGCTCGTCATCACTGAAGCACAGCAAGTGATTGGAAAGTACTCGGCCTCTTTCACGCTCGAAGGTGGCGATCTGGGCAGTCTCACGGGCCCGAAGCTGAAGAAAGTTCTGCCGCGCAAGAGTTACCGTGAATGGGAGCGGCTCAAGAAGAAATACATTGGCGACGTGAAGGATGTCGAAACGCTGTGGCCGGTCACTGCTGCGTTGGTGCTGCGCTCGGCGGCATTCGAACAAGCGGGTTTCGATGGAGAGGATCGAATTTGGGATGAGATCGAACGACTCGCGCTGTCGTATCACGTGCCCGTGACGATCGATCATCAGGTAGACACGCCGGTACGCCTCGATACGCTACAGGACGCAAAGTCCCAGCAGATTGGCGTCGACTTTCTGGTGAACACGATTGCGACGGTCGAGGCGAATGTCCGGACCGCGCGTACAGCGGCCAACGCGTGGTCAGTTGGTGATGTCGGTGCTTTGACCGAGCAGGCGCAGGCAGAGCGAAGCTATGCAGATCTTTACGCCAAGTCGTGGCCGTTTCTGACTTCAGCAGAGTTGCAGGATCTGAGTGCACGTACCGATCAACGCTGGCTAGATGCGGCAGATCAGGCACTGCATAAAAACAGGACCACGTTTGCCGCCATCCCCATCTTCCTGCTGTTGCAGAAGGACGGCGTTTTATCTGCGCTGCGCGCCAAGGGTTATGAAGTCGAAGCTCCACATTAAGTGAATCGCTCGCGAGTTCGCCCGACGTGGGCAACCGGTTCAGTTTGTCGGTGGTGTCCACGTTGCCTCGCGCAAGCCCTGTTGCACTGAGCGAGGCTTCACTGCGAAACCGGTGATGATCGAAACTGCGACCAGTGTCCAGACGATGACGGCGCCGGTCGGCAGATCGAACAGAGCCGAGGCGATCAGTCCGATCGCATAGCCGGCAACGCCGACACTGTAAGCCCACATCAAGCCGCTGCGTTCACCGAGTGCGCGTGTCGCGATTGCCGGCACGATCAGGCTCGCAAATACCAGATACACGCCGACCAGCTGCACTGACACGGTCACGCTCAGTGCAAACATCAGATAGAACCCCGTTCGTCCGAGACGTTCCCGCATCGTGAACCAGGCGATGAGCACCAGAACGCTCACGACGGCTGCGGGGATCAGGTTATGAATATCGACCCAGAGGATCTGTCCGACGAGCAGGTCTTTCAGTTCTTCGCCGCCGTGCGGATTGTTCGCGAGTAAGAGCAGGCCACCCGTTGCGCACAACACGAAGAACACGCCGATGATGGCTTCCTGAACTTCGCCAAATCGCGAATCGGTCCAGGCTAGAAAAGACGCACCGATCATCGCCGCGAGGACTGCAGCAACTTGTGCGGGCACGCCGTGCGGCTCGAGTCCGAATACGCCCGCGGCGATCACACCGAGCCCTGCGGCTTGAGCGATCGCGAGATCGATGAAGATGATGCCGCGCTTGAGCACCTGTCGTCCGAGCGGCACGTGTGTCATCAACACCAGCAGACCGGCGAGGAGCGCTGGTCCAAGAATCGAGAGATCGAGTGCGTCCGTGTTCATTATTTGTTGACCTCATTCAAACGCGCGACGATTACATCGAAAAGGCTGAACAGATCGTCGGTGCCCGGCACACTGCCGACGGTGTGCGGCAGTACGATCGCGGGAATCTTCGTGCGACTCGACAGCCAGTCAGATGCGCGACTGTCCTGGAACACGGACCGTACGATGGCCTTTACAGGTCGATCCTTGACGCTGTCGAGCAACTCAGCGAGATGTCCTGTCGTAGGTTCAATGCCAGGCTTCGGCTCGAGACTGCCCACTTCCTGAAGACCGAGCCAATGATCGAGATACACATAGCTGCGATGATGCGTGACGATCAGCATGCCGTTGAGTGATTTTGTCTGTGTCGTCCAGCGCTCCAACGCCTGATTCCATCGCGTATCGAAGCTCTGCGCGCGCTGCTGAAAAAGCGCTGCATCTGCGGCATCGATCTTCTGCATGCGCGTAGCCAGTAGCTGCGCCACTTTTCCGACATTGCGCGGATCGAGCAGGATGTGAGGATTGCCGAAAGGATGCACGTCGCCTTGCGATCGATCGACGGAGCTCGGCACTTCCAGCAATTGCACTGCTGAAGATGCATCGACGAATCCGTCCTGACCTGGTTGCACTTTCGGATTGCCGCCTTGCCTCAGCAACAACGGCAGCCAGCCCACTTCCAGATCGGCACCCGTACAGACAATGAGATCTGCACGTCGCACCTGAGCAATCAGACTGGGCCGTGCCTGAATGTAGTGAACATCTTGATCTGGCGTTGTCGCAGAGACGACCGTAACTTTGTCGCCGCCTATTTCCTTCGCAAGCGCAGCCCACTCGGGCTCGCAGGCAAATACGTTGAGTGCCGCGTGTGCCGGCGCTACGAAGACGACGCTCGTGATCGCGAGCGCAATGAATCGTCGAAACATGATGATCTCCTGAATCAGAACGTATGAGCGCCGTGAGCGCCCATGCTGAAGGTGTATTGCAGCGTGACCTGCGTGTCGTTGCGGTCGAGCGACTTGTCCTGCGCCACTTGCAATCGGAAGCGACTGAACTCGCTGTTCGAAAAATCCAGCATCGCAGTGATGCGACTCGGATCGCGTGCGTCGTCAGTGAGTGGCGTCTCGAATGGCAGGACTCCGACAGTGTTGTCCGCGCTCAGCTGATCGTAGCGAGCACCGACCCGCCATCGAGGTTTGAATTGCCAGGCACCTTGCACATACCAGCCGTCTTGCGTGCCGTCGTAAATCGCGCTGGATGCGAATGCATCGAGAACGCCTGATTCTTTACGTTCCAGATACTCCGCTTGAAGGACGAAATTTCGCGACTTGGGGTTGCCATGATCGGCCCACTTCCACACGAAGTCCGCGATCCAAACATCGGAGCTTCCGGTGAATGCCACCGTGTCGCCGCTCACCAGTTCGCTTTCGCGCTGTTCGGAGTCGGTGTTCAGGTAACTGATTCCAGCGCGCCACGATTGTGTGTTGCCAATGTCGGCTCCCACATGCGCGAAGGCGGTCCACGCGCCGACACCGCTTTTCGCTGCGCCACCTGCAGGGAAATGTTCGCCTTGAAATGCCTCGACGCCCAGTTCCGTGAACAGCGTGGTCGGTGCAAGCCATTTCACCTGCACGCCCGTGTCGCCGAACTGATTACCGAGTAATGCTCGATAGGCGAGGGGTTGATCTGCAAAGTCCCAAGTGTGGGAGTGACGTGAATTCAGATAACCGATTTCAGAGAAGAAGCGTCCGGCGCGTGCGGTGAGTCCATACGGCAATGCGGTGGTCTGCGCATAGGCCTCTTCGACCTCGATCTGTGTCTCGGCCTCGCTGCTCGCAATCGCGAGCGTGACCTGGCCATAGAACTTATCGTCGATGTTGGCGCTGGCGGCGAGTTCGGTTTCGCCCAGCGAGAAACCTGCAGGCTCCAGTCCCGCTTCATCGCCGAGCAGAAATCCGGAGATGCCGTACTCCTTGGGATCCTGGGAGTAGTGATTGTATTGCCCGTCGAGAATCAGACTGAGCGCTGGATTGAATGCGTTGCTGGTGACATTGCTCTGCGCGTGCGCAGAGACCGCGGCCAACGACAGGAACGTCGCCGCGGTTGCGGGGATCGCGATCCGTAACATGGGTTGCTCCACATACCTTGAATAACCACACGCCCGACGCATCCGCAGATGGCGTTGAGCGCTCGATTCGTCTCAAGCGAATCGAGGAAGTTCGATGCTTCAGGTAAAGGAGGCGGGAGGACCGCGACTCAGTCGCGGCGAGAGAAGTGGCGCGATCTGGCAGACGTGCCGAAGCGACTCGTTGGGACAGAGGACAAGGGTTTCGACGAATGCGGGCGCAAGCGTCTCGGCCGTGAGAACCGGAGGTGCGCTGCTCGAACAGAAGCTGCACGTGAGCTCAGCCTTCGGTGAGTCGACATGCAGCGTGTGGCTGATGACACCGAGCTGCGCCACGAGCAACAGGATCCCTGCGACGAGCAGGGTCATGCGCTGGCGGCGTAAACGATGCAGCAGGGACATGAGCGCGAGTCTATTACAAGGATGGCAGCGGGCTGCAACGTTCGAAAGAAAAGCTCACTGCAGATTAACGGGTCGTAATGCGTTAGGGCCTGGCACCCGCTGAGTCCATTCAAGAGCAGTTGTTAATCCCGTGCTGCGTAGCTGAATTGCCGATCTGGAACCGGGTCGAGCCCAATGCGTTCTCTTGATGCTTGTTGTAATCAGGACAACGCACATGAAAGGTCTGGTTTGGTTGGGCGTCATCATGGTCATTGCGTGGGCCGTTCTGTGGCTCGGGGTCAAGATGGCTGTGGGCGCGATTCATCTGTTGTTGCTCTTCGGACTGATCGCAATCATCTGGGGATTCGTGCAGGGGAAGCGTATCGGCCGCTCGGTGTAGACGATGGCGCTCTCATCGAGCGACGTTCCCGCTGTCATCGCCATCGCCAAGCGCCACGCTCGCGCCAGTGGACTCATCTACGTTTCGGATGATCGGCCGGGAATTTCCCGGCAGAAGCGTGGCAAAGGCTTTCTCTATCTCGCGCCAAATCACCGGCCCATCTCCGAACCAAAAGTTCTCGAGCGCATTCGCAAGCTGGCGATCCCGCCGGCGTACACCGACGTCTGGATCTGTCCCGAGCCAAGAGGCCACTTGCAGGCGACAGGTCGCGATGCTCGGCGCCGCAAGCAATATCGTTATCACCCGAAATGGCGCGAAACCCGCGATGACGGCAAGTTCACGCGCATGCTGGAGTTCGGCGCGCGTTTGCCGAAGCTTCGCAAACGATTGAAGCAGGATCTCGCGCTACCGGGACTGCCTCGGAATAAAGTTCTCGCGGTCGTCGTCACGCTTCTCGATGAGACTCTGATTCGCGTTGGGAACGAAGAGTACGCGCGGACCAATCAATCGTTCGGTCTGACCACACTGCGCGACAAGCACGTGAAGTTTCTGAAGGATGGACGTGCGTACTTCTGCTTTCGCGGTAAAGCAGGCAAGCAGCATGACATCGTCCTGGATGATCGTCGGCTGGCGCGCATCATCAAACGCTCGCAGGAATTGCCGGGACAACAGCTATTCCAGTACCTGGACGACGAAGGT
>JBJMWN010000067.1:0-18756 GCA_045810085.1 Povalibacter sp.
ATGCGAGACCAGCAAGGGAATGTCTTCGCGACGCTTGTTGAGCGAAGGCATTTCGATGTGAACGACATTCAGGCGGTAGTAGAGGTCCTCGCGGAAATGACCTCCCATGATCAGTTCTTTGAGATCACGGTGCGTCGCCGAAATGATGCGCACGTTCACCGTGATGGCGTCGGTGCTGCCCACCGGTCGCACCTGGTTCTCCTGGAGCACTCGCAGCAGTTTGACCTGCAGACGCATCGGCATGTCGCCGATCTCATCAAGCATCAGCGTACCGCCGTCGGCAGCCTGGAACAGCCCACGATGTTCACGAATGGCGCCCGTAAATGCGCCTTTCACATGACCGAATAATTCGCTCTCGAGCAGGTTTTCGGCCATTGCGCTGCAGTTGATAGCAACGAAGGGACGATTGCGGCGCGGGCTCGCCTTGTGGATCGCGCGCGCGAGAAGTTCTTTTCCTGTGCCGCTTTCGCCAGTGATCATCACGCGAGCATCGGTCCCGGCGACCATGTGCGCTTGCGCCAGGCGTTCTTCCATCACTGCGCTGCGAGTGACGATGTCACTGCGCCAGTCTTCGGTGGTGTCGGCGAAGCCTGAAACCTTGAGCGCCTTCTGCACCTTGTCGAGCAGATCTTGCTTGTCGACCGGCTTCGTCAGGAAGGCGAACGCGCCGCTCTGGGTTGCCTGCACGGCATCGGGAATCGTGCCATGGGCGGTAAGGATGATGACGCGCAAGCCGGGCGCGCGGCTCTGAATTTCTTTGAGCAGACCGATGCCGTCCATCTGGTCCATGCGCAAATCGGTGAGGACGAGGTCGGGTCTGACCCGTGATAACGCCGCCAATGCTGCGGCCGCACTTTCGACGGCTTCGACATCGTAGTTCTCTGCACGCAGACGAATCGTGAGCAGCCGCAGCAGCCCGGGATCGTCGTCAACGACTAGTAGACGAGCTTTGCGTTTCACTGTTGGTGGCGTCGCGATTGCCAGGGGGCGTGGGACTGCGTTCAATGATAGACCTCTCGATTTCCTTGATCGCATCCAGCTTCTGCTGGGCCTCAGCGAGGGCGCGGCGCAATCGAGCATTTTCCTCGAGTTGTGCCTGCACGCGTCGGTCTGAGTTTGCCTGTGAGCGACCGCGGTCGTCGAGTGTCGCTGCCAACCGACGATTCTCAGCCTCAAGTCTCAATCTCGAATTTGTCTCGTGCATCACGACCAATGCGAGCGTGCGCTCGGCTGGCGTCATTCGCTCCGGTGTCGCCATGAGTGTTTCGAGCAGCTTCTTGCCTTCAGTCGGTTTCGAAGCAGGATGATCGGGTGTGCAGAGCGCGACTGCATATCGCAGCGTGCTCGTGGTGGTGGGCGCCCGTGTGTATTCGCGCTCGACTTCGTAGAACACATCCGCCTGACGCGCAGGATCGATGCTTGCCAAACCATCCATCGTGTCTAGATACAGATTGAGTCCATCGTCCAGCTTCGTGGTTTCGATGATTGTCGGTGCAGGCTCATGTCGCAGCTGAGGCAGTTCGCAACCGGTCAACAGCACGCTTACGAGCATTGCTGCCGACCAGCAGATTGCGCTCGAAACGTTCTTTGAACTGCCGTGCATGATGATGCGAATGTCGCTACTCGTTACCAGCCGACTCAGGCTGGAATGCCTTCGAGACTCGGAGCCAAAGGCAGGCGGACGCGGAAATGTGCGCCGGGGAAAACGCCGTCGACGATTTCAATCGAGCCTCCATGAGCCTGGACGAATTCATTCACGACCGACAAACCAATGCCGGTCCCTTTTAGATGTCCTGCGGTCGGTGTCCTTCCTGAATAAAACGCCTGGAATATCGCGGTGCGCTCATCGACCGATATCCCCGGGCCGGTGTCGCCCACATCCAGCAGAAGCACATCTTCATCTGACTTCGCGTGAATGTATATCGTGCCGCCGCGCGGGCTGTATTTCAGCGCGTTCGACAACAGATTATCGAGGATTAACTTCAGTTTGGCGCGATCAGCTCGCAATTCGATGTCTTCGACTTTCAGTTCCAGGTGCACGCGCTGTGCGAGCAATGTGAGCTGATGGGTTTCGAGCACCGACTTCACCATCGGCCGCAATCGGAATTCGCTGATCTCGAGGCCCGAATGCCTTGCCTGCCAGGCACTGAACGACAGTAGATTCTCGATCAGCTGCTGCAGCTTGATCCCGTTGTCGCGCAGGATGGCCGTCACTTCACGCTGGCTGCTGTCGAGTTCTCCGACCGCACCATCCATCAGCAGTTCAGTTCCTTCCCGAATGTTGGCCAGAGGCGTCTTGAGCTCGTGAGACATGTGGCGCAGAAAGCGATTGCGCTCCTGAGCAAGTTCGAGCAGACGCACTCGCAGCCATTCGAGCTGTCGACCCAGGTCCACAAGATCGCTTGGCCCGCGGACCGCGATGGTTTTCGAGAATGTCCCTTTGCCAAGCTGGCTGATGGCGCCGTCGATCTGTCGGATCGGACGCATCAGGACAAAGGTGAATACGGCGACGAGCAGTGCCGTAAGCAGGATCAGAGCCGCGGAAAGCCAGAACAGATAACGCTCGGTTTCAGCGGTGGAACCCTGCATGCGCTGCAAGCCGGTTTCGATCTGATCGCCCGTTGCGTTCGATAACTGGAATGCCGCATCCCACATTGGCGCGATCGCATCGACTGCGTCTCGCATCGTCTCCGCGCTTGGAGGAGTGATCGACATCAAAGCAGCATCGATGCGGCGCAACCCTAACCGTAACGATTGGATATGCGTGCGCCGGACCGGGTCATCGGCGACGTCTTGTATGTTGTTAAGCGTCACGAGCAGGCGCTCGCGGCTATCGCGATAGACCTGCAGCAGCGATGGATCATTCAAGACCTGATACAGCCGGGTTCCTCGCTCTAATGAGGCGATCTCCTGAAACAGTTGCTGGGAATAGTGTGTTGCTTCAACGCCCGTGCGGACCAACGCCGCGCTTTCCGCGGACAAATGGCGCACCTTGGCTGCTCCAATCACGACGGCCAGGAGCAAGGGCGCTGAGACCAGTGCAAAACCGGTCAGCATCAGACTGCTCAGAGATTTGGGGCGGGGCCATCGCATGGCCCGGGATTCTAGCGTCTACGCATCGACGGCACGAACAGCTTTCGTGCCCGTGGCACGAAGCAGAAGGACAAGCACAGCATTCACACCCGGCGATGCTCTAGTTTCTTTGTAGCTGCGGCTCAGCCAACAGCCGCTTTTCCCAAGCCAGCTGCGATTTGACGATCGCCGTGAGGTCATCGTACTGAGGTGTCCAGCCCAGCAACTCGCGAATCCGATCTGCGCGCGCGACCAGCGTGGGCGGATCCCCGGCACGTCGAGGGCCCTCCACTGTGCGGATTTGCTCGCCATGAACGCGGTTCACCGTGGAGATCACATCGCGCACGCTGTATCCGTGACCATAACCGCAGTTCAGGACGCGAGAAGCACCGCTGGCGCGCAGATACTCCAGCGCTTTGACGTGGGCACTCGCGAGATCCTCTACATGGATGTAGTCGCGCACGCCGGTGCCGTCCGTGGTCGGGTAGTCGGTCCCAAAGATCGAAACGTGAGGTCGCTTGCCCACGGCCGTTTCACACGCCACCTTCGTCAGCAACGTACCGTTAATGGTCGACTGACCGATCCGGCCTTCCGGGTCGCTGCCTGCCACATTGAAATAGCGAAGCGCGACATACCGAAGCTCACTTGCCGCTGCCAGATCGCGCAGCATCCATTCGCTCATCAGCTTCGATGTGCCATAGGGATTGATCGGTTGCGTTGGACTGTCTTCCGCCGCAACACCGCCATCCGGAATGCCATACACAGCAGCGGTGGAAGAAAAGACGAAGTGCTTCACTCCGGCTTCCTGACAGCATTGCAACAGGCTGCGCGTCGAGCAGGTGTTATTGCCGTAGTACTTGAGTGGATTCGACACTGACTCCGGCACGATCGTGTGCGCAGCGAAGTGCATCACCGTGTCAATGGAGTGTTCGCTCAACAGACTCGACACCAACTCTCGATTGCCGGTATCTCCGATGACTAAATTCGCGCTCAACACGGCTGAGCGAAAACCCGTTGAAAGATTGTCGAGAACGACTACGCGCTCGCCGCGCTCGCCGAGTTGTCGCACAACATGACTGCCGATGTAGCCGGCTCCGCCTGTCACAAGGATGCTCATGAGTGAAGAATCATTTTGTCCAGTGAAGAGTTGAGACTAACGCGGATATGATGAGCCCGGGAACCTGCAGGTGACTGTCACGACTTTGTACATCGGGCATCACACTTCCTGCTGTCGTACGTTCGTGACCCAAATTTTGCACTGCCAGCATCGATGCCGCGACCTGATCCACATCCATACGATCGACTGACCCCAGACATCATCATTGAATGTGTCGAATCGCTGGGCCGTGTTTCTGATCGTCGCATCCTCGCGCTCAACAGTTACGAAAACCGCGTCTACCAGGTCGGACTCGAAGGCGCTGCGCCAATCATCGTGAAGTTCTACCGGCCGGATCGCTGGACGGTGGACGCAATCCACGAAGAACACGGTTTTGCACTCGAGCTGGCTGCCGCCGAAATTCCTGTGGTGCCGCCACATGTCCGCGAGGGACAAACGCTGTTCGAGTACGAAAGTTTCCGATTCGCTGTTTTCGAACGGCGAGGCGGGCGTTGGCCGGAGCTGGGTACGCGTACGGAACGCGAATGGATGGGGCGCTTTCTTGGGCGAATGCACATGGTGGGGCGCCGTCAGCGTTTTCGCTTTCGGGATCAGTTGAGTATTCAGCGAATGGGGTTCGATTCCAGGAATTACCTCCTCGATCAGGGCTGGATTCCCTCGCATCTGGAGTCTGCTTATGACTCACTGACGGCGGATCTGCTGGATGGGATCGAAAACGCATTCGAGGACGCTGGGCAGGTGCCCTACATTCGTCTGCACGGCGATTGTCATCGCGGCAACATTCTGTGGACTGACGCCGGCCCGCACTTCGTCGATCTGGATGACTGCATCATGGGTCCCGCGATCCAGGATGTTTGGATGTTGTTGGCGGGCAATCGGGCCGAGATGAGCGAGCAACTCGTCCAGCTACTCGAAGGCTACGAACACTTCTGCACGTTTGATCGTCGGGAGCTGGGTCTGATCGAAAGCCTCCGAACCTTAAGAATGGTTCACTACTCCGCGTGGCTCGCCCGTCGCTGGACGGACCCGGCCTTCCCACAGGCCTTTCCCTGGTTCGTTGAACCTCGCTATTGGGAAACCCACGTGCTGCAGTTGCGAGAACAACTGGGGGCAATCGCAGAGGGCCCGCTCGAGCTCTGAAGACGCCAATCCGCTCAGGTCGGGTTCAGCGATCTACCGATTCAATACGATGTCCGCCTCCGGACGGGGTCGATTTCACCCGACGCGCCCATGTGGTAGCGTCCGCCGCCATTGAAGGGAACGGTTGCAACGCATGCAGTCCATGACCGGATTTCGTCTAGTCGAGTCATTCAAAGCAGTCGCTATCCCGGTGCTGCTCATTGCTCTCTCGTCATCGCTGAGTGGATGTGGCGGTGAAGGTGACAGCTCATCATCGAATCCGCCGCCAGCGGGTAGCGTCACGGTGAGCGGCAAAATCGAGTTCGAGCGAGCCGGCTTTAAGACTGTGTCGAACGGTGGTCTGAACATCACCGCTCCGACCGTGCAGCCCGCGAGACAGGTGGTGGTTGAAGCGATCGATCCCACGACTCGCGCTCGTATAGGCACTGCTACATCGACGGATACGAACGGCGTCTACTCGCTTACGATTCCCGCAAACACGAACGTACTGATCAGCGCTCGTGCGGAGATGGTGAAGGCTGACGCTGCGCCCACCTGGGATTTCAAAGTTCGTGACAACACGGCCAGTGACGCGTTGTACGTGCTCGATGGCGCGGCGTTCAACAGTGGCACGGCTAACAGCACACGCAACCTGCGTGCACTCACCGGCTGGAACGGCACCACCTACGTGGATGCGGATCGGCACGCCGCACCTTTCGCCATCCTGGACACCGTCTATCAGGCGAAGGAAATCATTCGCACGGCTCAGCCGTCGACGGTGTTCCCTGCATTGAACCTTTACTGGAGCACCGAGAATCGAGCCAGTGTCGCCAGCAACTGCACGACCTCCGGGAATATCGGAACGAGCTTTTACACAGGCGAAGTGCCTGCCTCAGATGCCGACAACTGCACACCGAGCGTGGCAATGCCCGCCGGAATCTACGTGCTTGGGGACTACGCGAACGGCAACGGCGACACGGACGAGTTCGATCAGCACGTGATCGCTCATGAATTCGGTCACTACATCGAAGACAAGTTTTCACGATCCGATTCCATCGGTGGTACGCATGGCGCGACAGATGAGTTGGACATGCGAGTTGCGTTTGGAGAAGGGTGGGGCAACGCTTATTCCGCCATGGCGCTCAACGATCCGGCATACAGAGATTCGTATCAGGGTGTTGCGACCGATGGTGGATTCAACCTGGAAAGCGACCCGCAACAGGGCGGCCTCGAAGGTTGGTTTTCCGAACTCTCGATCGGCCAGATTCTCTGGGACTTGTTCGATCCTACGGACGACGGAGCCGATCACGTTTCACTGGGTTTCGCTCCCATTTACGCGGTCATGACAGGTGGGGAGAAGGATACGGATGCGTTGACGAGCGTTTTTACGTTCACCGACGCTCTGCGGATTGCCAATCCGGCTCAGGCTGCGGGTATCGGCGCGCTGCTGACAGGCGAGTCTATTGCGACCACCGATGCATTCGGTTCAGGTGAGACGAACAGCGGCGGAAGCACAACGTCGCTGCCTATTTACCAGGACATCACGATCAACGATCCACCCATCATCGTGTGCAACAGCAGCTTGAGTCAGGACCGCAACAAGGTGGGCTATCGCAAACTCCTGCGGCTGAACGTCCCGCAGCCGTCCGCCCTGACCATTACTGCGATCGGCGCGGTAGATCCCTCGACTCCGAGCGTAGCGGCAAGCGATCCTGATATTTTCGTCTACAAGAAGGGCGTGGTTGTGCAGTTCAGCGACACCACAACAAGCGCAGTCGGATCCTCCGAAACTATTTCGCAGAAGCCATTCGCGGCCGGGCTGCATATCATCGAGGTGTACGACTACAACCTCTCAGGTACCAATGCGACGAAACATTGCATGAGCGTATCGGTGACCGGCCCATGAATTCGTTTGGATCAAATGTCAGTGGGGACAGGATGACGCACGCACGACATGTTCTTTGCCTTGGTTTGATGGCATTGCTCGCGGCTTGCGGCTCCGACGCGCCAGCGCCTGCGGCTTCGGGCGACGCTTCCAAGCAAGCCGCGCAACCCAAGCCCGCCGCACCGGCCGCGACAGATCCAACAACAGACAAAATGGCCCGCGCGGTGGGCAACGGCAAACCCGGTGCCGCGGTGGACATCAAATATGAATTTGCCTCGAAGCCTGAACCGGGCAAGCCGGTTCAGTTGGAAGTCGCGTTGATCCCCAGTGCAGGGGTTGATTCACTCGACGCGACGTTCAGTGGCATGGAAGGCATCACGCTGGCAGGTCCACTCACGGCGAACCTCAGCAACGCAAAGGCAGGCGAGCCTTACAAGCATTCGCTGTCCGTGCTCGCGAACCGCAACGGCGTCTTCTACATCACGGTTTCCGTCAATACTCAGATCAGCGGTGCGACCCTGGGCCGCACATTCTCGATTCCTTTCGTCGCAGGCAACCCGGCTGCCGCACAGGAAAAGCCAAAGCTGTCCACCACCGATGGGTCTGGTCAGGCAGTCAAGCCCATGAAGGCGCAGGAAAGCACGAATCGCTGAACGAGAGCTCGATTTGTGCCGAGGCCGGGCAGCTCGCTACGACTGACCCCGGTAGGATCTGCAGCCAAGTGCTGAAAACGCCTGTCGAAGTCCTGAACAGCCGCGAAAGCCCCTAATCTTCGCAGCCTTATTCCTATACCATGCGCGGCCCTTTCCCTCGGGCTTCTGCGCCCAGCTCCATTTATTCATGTCAATTTCACGGCTCCGCAACATCGCAATCATTGCTCACGTCGACCACGGCAAGACCACGCTGGTCGATAAGCTCCTGCAGCAATCCGGCACGCTGGACGCGCGCAAGGCCTCTCCCGAGCGAGTGATGGACTCGAACGCACTCGAGCGCGAGCGCGGCATCACCATCCTGGCCAAGAACACGTCTGTTCGTTGGCGCGACTACCGCATCAACATCGTCGATACGCCGGGACACGCCGATTTCGGCGGCGAGGTGGAGCGTGTGCTGTCGATGGTCGATTCCGTGTTGTTGCTGGTCGATGCGGTCGATGGACCGATGCCACAGACACGCTTTGTCACGCAGAAAGCCTTCTCTCACGGACTGCGGCCTATCGTCGTCATCAACAAGATTGACCGCGATGAAGCGCGCCCAAGCTGGGTGCTCGATCAGACGTTCGATCTCTTCGACAAGCTGGGTGCGAGCGAGCAGCAGCTCGATTTTCCTGTGGTGTACGCATCCGCGCTGAAAGGATTTGCGGGTCACGATCCGCAGACGCTCGCGACCGATATGACGCCGCTGTTCGAAGCCATCGTGAAGCACTGCCCGCCGCCGGATATCGACGAAGAAGGTCCGCTGCAGTTGCAGGTGAGCCAACTCGACTACTCGAGCTATGTCGGCGCGATTGGCATCGGTCGAATCAAGCGCGGTCGCATCCGTCGCAATAGTCCGGTGGTGGTCGTCGATCGCGAAGGCAAAGTGCGCAACGAGCGCATCATCCAGGTCCTGGGATTCTTGGGCCTTGATCGAGTCGAAGTGGACGAGGCAAGCGCGGGTGACATCGTTGCATTCGCCGGTATCGAATATCCCGAGATCTCAGACACGATCTGCGATCCATCGACACCGGAAGCGCTGCCTGCGCTCATCGTGGATGAGCCGACGATCAGCATGACGTTCGAGGTGAATACCTCGCCTTTCTGCGGCAAAGAAGGCAAGTACGTGACGAGCCGCCAGATTCGCGAACGTCTCACGCGCGAAGTGCTGCACAACGTGGCGCTGCGTGTGGAAGACACCGAAGATCCCGACAAATTCCGTGTGTTCGGACGTGGCGAACTCCACCTCGGCGTGTTGCTGGAGAACATGCGTCGCGAAGGCTACGAGCTCGCGGTCTCCCGTCCACGCGCGGTCGTGAAAGAGATCGAAGGTCAGCTCTGCGAACCTTACGAAACGTTGGCAGTCGATCTCGACGACACGTCGCAAGGCTCCGTCATGCAGGCCCTGGGCGAGCGCGGCGCGCAGCTCACTGGAATGCACGCTGATGGCAGAGGCCGAGTGCGCCTGGATTACACGATTCCATCGCGTGGTTTGATCGGCTTTCAGACCGATTTCCGTACGATGACCTCGGGCACTGGCCTGATGCATCACATCTTCGATCATTTCGGTCCGGTACTGGATCGCGAGATCGGTCAGCGTCAGAACGGTGTGCTGATCGCCAATGCGCAGGGCAAAGCACTTGCGTACGCACTTTTCAGCTTGCAGGAACGCGGCCGGCTGATGATCGGGCACGGTGATGAGGTTTACGAAGGTCAGGTCATAGGCATCCACAGCCGCGACAACGATCTGGTCGTGAATCCGCTCAAAGGCAAGAAGCTCACGAACATCCGTGCTGCAGGCAAAGACGAGAACGTCGTCCTGGTACCGCCCATCCGCTACACGCTCGAACAGGCAATGGAATTCATTGGCGATGACGAGCTTGTGGAAGTCACCCCGACGGCGATTCGGCTTCGCAAGCGCTTCCTGAAAGAGCATGAGCGCAAGCGCAGTGGCAAGGTTGCAGAAGAGGCGGCCGATTGAGAGCTGCTGGATTGGACTAGAAGTCTTGGCTAACCTGCTGAATAGCAAGAACAACAGTTCAGCAGGTTGGGTCAGCTCTGCAGTCAGCGGCTGAGCTGAAACGTGGCGTACCCGACATGAGCATTCGGGGATAACCCACGGTGTGGATAGGAAAAAGCACCAACGAGCACTGAGAAACGCGAGTCACTTCACACTCGCTGTAACGTGCTGCGCCTACGATCCATCCAGTAGCGCGCGTGTCATCGCATTTTCGTACGCGCACGTGCTGGCACGTGCCCGGCGACATGCTGGAATCAAGAACAAATGCATCGACTGCTCGACAAGCAGATCCGGGACGCGAGTCGTTCCGAGGGCGAGCTCGACCTCGTCAGGTTCCTGGCGGCCATCGAATCCACCTACGCGAAGGCTGATGACGAACGGCGCGGCATCGTGCGTTCGATGCAGCTCATGTCGGATGAGGCGACCGCGCTGACGCGCGAGCTGCGTGAAAGCACAGCGAGCCAGCTGCAGGCCATCCTCGATCACGTCAAAGACGCGATCATCACCGTCGACGAAGCAGGGCATATCACCTCGGTGAATGCGACCGGACAGCGAGTGTTTGGTCATACCGAATCTGATGTTCTCGGTCGTCCGTTGAGTTTCCTGTTGCCGCAGCTGGCCGAAGCGGACATATCTCAGCAGCTCGATGATCTCGCCACGCGATTGGAAGACACGCAGGTTGACCTCGCGCAGCACGAGATGCGCGCGGCGCATGCAAACGGCAGCTTTTTTTCGGCGGAGATCGGCGTCAGCAAGACGCGCCTGAATCGTAATTGGTCGTTCGTCGTGTGCTTGCGTGACACCACTGACCGCAAAGCCGCAGATACTGCTTTGCGCGATAGCGAGGCGCGCTATCGAACGCTGGTGGAGTTCGCGCCGGAAATCATTGTTGTCGTCGACGCCGACTTGAATCAGCTGATCGATGTGAATGAAAACGCAGTGCGCTTTTTCAAGATGGAGCGCGAAGTGCTGTTGCACATCCCGCCTGATCAACTCAGTCCGCCCAGTCAGCCGGATGGCAGCGACTCTGCGGTGAGCCATTCGATCCACTTGCAGCGCACGATCAATGGCGAGACGCCAGTGCTCGAATGGGTTTTCAGAGATGCGTTCGGCAACGACATTCCGTGCGAAGTTCGTTGGGTTCGCCTGCAATCCTCCAGTCGGCGCCTGGTTCGCGCCAGCATCACCGATATCACGGAACGCAAGCGCATCGAGCTGCTGGCTGCGGGCGAGCGACGCGTCTTCGAACGTCTCGCTGCCAATGTCGATTTGCGCATTACACTCGAAGCCATCACTGAGGTCGTCGAGCGAGTCTCTCCCGAATGTCTGTGTGCCATTCGCCTGCTCAGCGAGGACGGTATGAAGCTGAGCCTCTGCACCGGACCGCGATTGCCTGCTGAGTACTGTTCGGCCATGGAGAACGTCGAAGTCGCGGCACGCAATGGATCGTGCGCAGCGGCCGTCTATCTGCAGCGTCAGGTCATCGTGGCGGATATCGGCCGTGATGCGCTCTGGGAAAACCGACGAGAACCTGCACTGAACGCTGGCCTTCGTTCGAGCTGGTCGACACTCATCCACACTTCCGATGGACGCACGCTGGGAACGTTGGCTCTCTACTTCCGTACGCATGCCAGCCCGATGCGACGTGATTTCGATTTGATGTCGCGTATGACTCAGCTTGCAGGCATTGCGATCGAACGCCGTCGCGCAGAAAGCGCGCTGCGTGCGAGTGAAGGCCGCTATCGGCGCCTCTTCGACAACGTGATGGAAGGCGTCTACAGCTCAACCGTCGAAGGTCGGTTTCTCTCTGTGAATCCAGCGCTGGCCCAGATGGTGGGGCTGAATTCGCCAAGTGAGTTGCTGACGCTGCCGACTGAGACCATCTATCACAATCCGCTCGAGCGGAGCGTCATCATCGCGGCACTGGAGCGCGATGGCGAAGTCCGCAATGCTGAGTTTCAGCTTCGCAAAGTCGATGGCACGACCCTCACAGTGATCGAAAGCGCGCGCGCTATTCGCGATGACAGTGGGCGACTCACTGGATACGAAGGAACCATCTTCGATATCAGCGAGCGCAAACGTGCCGAGACGGCGATGTTCCAGGAAAAGGAAAAGGCGCAAGTCACGCTGCTGTCGATCGCCGACGCCGTAATCACCACGGATGCAGAAGGACGCATCGAGTCTCTCAATCCGGTCGCTGAAGATCTGACGGGCTGGCAATCGAGCGAGGTGTGCGGCAAAGCGTTGAACGACGTCGTCGATATTCTCAACGAGGCGACTCGCGAACGACTGGAGAATCCGGCATCGCGCGCGCTGCGCGAAGGCAGGGTCATTGCGGTCGCGGATCAAACGGTGCTCGTGAATCGACGAGGCCAGGAGATCGCGATTCAAGACTCAGCTGCGCCTATTCGCGACCGTCTTGGTCATCTCATCGGTGCCGTGATGGTGTTCCACGATGTGAGCAAAGAGCGTCGCCTGCGTCGCGCACTTTCTTATCAGGCTTCGCATGATGCATTAACTGGCCTGATCAATCGACGCGAGTTTGAGAACCGTCTCAACGAGGCACTGCTGACGGCGCGCGCCGATTGCGATACGACGCATGTGTTGCTGTATCTCGATCTCGATCAGTTCAAGCTGGTCAACGACACCTGCGGTCACCAGGCGGGTGATCGCCTCTTGAAAGAAGTGACGGGTCTGTTGCAAACGCGAATTCGGACGAGCGACACGATCGCTCGTCTCGGCGGCGATGAGTTCGGTCTCTTATTGCAGGACTGCACCGTCGACCGTGCTGCGAAGGTCGCGGACAACCTGCGTCAGGCGATTCGCGAATATCGCTTCGAATGGCAGGACGGCGCCATGCACATTGGTGTGAGTATCGGCATCGTCGAGATCAACAGCACGAGCGAAAGCATCACGAGCGTGATGAGCGCGGCGGACGTGGCGTGCTATGCGGCGAAAGACTCGGGCCGCAATCGCGTGCACATGTACCAGAGCGGCGCGGCACCCGAGCGGCATCGCGAGATGCAATGGGTTTCAAAGCTCACACGCGCCGTGGAAGAAAACAGACTTGAGTTGTACTACCAGCCCATCGTGCCGATCGGAGCGAATCGCGATCCGCGCGGTCACTATGAGCTTCTTGTACGGATGCGCTCCGAAAATGGCAGTTTGATTCTGCCTGCGGAATTCATTCCCGCTGCGGAGCGCTACAACGTGATGTCGATCATCGATCGCTGGGTCGTGCGGCAGGCGCTGGGGGCCCTGGCTCATTATCGGACCGACGGCGATCATCGTCATGGCTACACTATTTCGATCAATCTTTCGGGCACTTCACTGAACGATGATCGTTTTCTTGAGTTCCTGATCGCGGAGCTGCAGGCGTACGACCTGAGCCCGGGAGCAGTGTGTTTCGAAATTACAGAGACGGCTGCGATTTCCAATCTCGCGAACGTCATTCATTTCATGAAAGAGTTTCGCGCTCGCGGTTGCCAATTCTCTCTCGATGATTTTGGTAGCGGACTATCGTCGTTCATGTACCTGAAGAACCTGCCGGTTGACTATCTGAAGATCGACGGGCAGTTCATTCAGAACGTCACCACCGATCGTGTGGATCGCTGCATGGTAGAAGCGATTACACAGATCGGTCACGCAATGGGGATCAAGACGATCGCTGAACGCGTCGAATCAGCAGAAGTGCTCGCGTGCCTTGCAGACATCGGCGTCGAATACGCACAAGGCATCTACGTCGCGATCCCAGAGTCTGTTGAATCGCTGAGTCGTATCACGCGAACGCATCCGCAGCTGCGGCTGGTTCATTCCGCCTGATCATCTGCAGCGTCGCGGGCAATATCCTGCCCGCGAGATCTCCTGTTGGACTCACTCGTTCTCGGGCGGCTGATAGTTGTGCATGCCGTCGGGACGTGGATTGATCGCGAGTCGCGTGGCCATGCCTGTCCCGCCGAAGCTTGCACGATGCCAGCGTCCTTGCGGTGCGTAGACCACGTCGCCTTGCTCGGCGGTGAAGAATGGTACGCCTTCGATCAGGTAATCGATTTTGCCTTCGAGGACGAACCAAAACTCCGAATAGCCCACGTGAAAGTGGCCGAAATTTGTGGGCGGAGGAGGAGGCTGGCCCTGACCCCGAATTACGTTCGCGAACGTCTTGTCGTCTTTGACGAAAGGTCCGCCGCGCCCGCCGGCGCCGACGATGTCTTTGTTGAAATCCAGATAAGGCTTGTTCACCTCATCATAGTCAGAGCGACCGGTGTAGCTGACTTTGACGTAGTTCTTGCCCGCGACAGGCGTTGGCGTCTCGGTGATCGGATACAGCGGCACCGCTTGTGCCGCAGTCACTTCGAACCGTAGTGCAGGTTCGTTGCCAACCGTCTCGATGTTGTATGGCGTTCGATAAGGAACCTGCACCAGAAATCCTTTCGTCGCCACGAAGGAAGGTTGGCCATCGATGTTCACGCGCAACTGACCTGACTGCACGATCCAGAACACGCGGTCATCGGCGAAGAACTGAGTCTTGGTTTTCTCTCCAGGTGCCGTTGAGATGTAACGCGCGATGAAATCTCGATCGCTGACGATGTTCTCGCTCCAGCTGCGTTCCTTCGAGTGCTTTGCAAGAATCTCTGAAAGTTTCCAATGCGGTTTCTGCGGCGCTGTCCACGGCGTCGGCTCGGCCGGTTTGACCGACCACGCGACGATGGGCTGAGGCCTCTGTGCCGGCGCGGCTGTCTGCTGCGCGAAACTCGCAGTGGCGAGCGACAGCGATCCGATCATCAGCGACACAATGGAGGTGACGTGCGACGCAGGGTTCAGTCTCATGACGCGTTCTCCGGATGAGGGTCAGCGATCTGTTTCAGGATGCCGCGTATCGCGGGCGAGGAGTTGGTGATAGAGACGGCCATGCTCGCGATAGTGCTCGCAGGTGTGACGGATCATGGCGAGATCTTCGGCGGTCGTCTGGCGCACCACTTTTCCAGGAACGCCCATCACCACGCTATCGTCAGGGATGATTTTACCTGGCGGCACCAGAGCACCCGCCGCGATCAGGCAACGCTTACCGATGCGGGCACGATCAAGCACGACGGCGCTGTTGCCGATCAGACTGTCTTCGTCGACGTTGCAGCCGTGCAGTAAAGCTCGATGGCCCACGGCTACATTCTTCGCGAGGATTGTCGGCTCGCCAGGATCGGCATGAATGACAGTGCCGTCCTGTACGTTGCTGCCATCGCCAACGACAATCCATTCGTTATCACCGCGAAGCACGCAGTTGAACCAGACACTCGCGCCTCGACCAAGCCGTACGCTGCCGATCAGTTGCGCGCCTGGCGCGACATAGAAATCCGCATCCGCCGTTTCCAGTTTTCTCTCGCCGAACGTGTAGATCATGAGAGTGCTCCTGAAAATGAGGCTGCTACGGCTTCGCCTCTGAACCTTCGCCGGTCGCGAAGTGTTCCGACAGATATTGCTGGATGAGCTCCATTTCTTCTGGTGTGACTTCTGCGCCTCGATCTGCCATCCGACCGATCGTGTCAGCCCAGTCATCAGGCGTCTTGCGTTGGCTGATGATCATGTTGATGTCATGACAGTTGATGCAGCTGCGCTGGATGATCTCGAGACCCGGACCGGGAGGCGGCGTCGGACCACTTGCAGCCTGCTGAGCGAATAGCGGTGCAGCGGCGCCGACCGCAAACAACGTAAGCGCTGTCGCGATCTGTTTCAGCATGACCAGGCGATTACCGAGATTCATGGCGGTGATCCACGGCTTTTACGGAAGCGAGAATGCAATGACGCTGTCGCTTTCAACGGGGCTACCGGCGAACCCGCCAGTCGCAACGGTCGCGACGAACTGCTTGCCCTTCTTGGTCTGATACGTGATCGGCGTGCCGTAGTTGGATGCCGGCATTTTGAACGTCCACAGCTCGGTGCCTGTCTTCGTATCGAACGCACGAATGCGGTTATCGTCCGTCGCCCCGATAAACGTAAGACCACTCGCGGTAACGATGGGACCGCCCGCACTGACACGACCTGTATTGCGAAGTCCTTCGGGCAGGCTGTCGGTCACGCCGAGCGTGCTGCGCCATGCCACTTTGCCTGTGTTCAGATTTACGGCGTAGAGGCTGCCCCATGGAGGTTGCTGACACGGCAGACGATTCGCTTCATCCCAGAAATAGACATAGCCGTCCTTCAAGCCCCACGAACCATCTGCGCGCTTTGCAAGTTGCTGAGGCCCGGCGAGGTCATTCGTGTTGACCAGGTAATAGCCGAGCTGTGGATCAAAAGCGCCGCCGCCCCAATCCACGCCGCCAAGACTTCCTGGAAAACTTGCGACGGCGGAATCGCCACGCAATGGTTGGAAGAGCCTGCTCTCAACGATGTTTTTATCCTTGATGAGTTTTTCGCAAAACGCGCGATGCTCAGGTGTGAGATTCGCGAGATCTGACATGGAGAAGTCCAGACGCGCGAGCGGAGGCGGAGTGACCGGCATTGGCTGCGTCGGCCAAGGCGATTCGTCAGGAATGTCGGTGTCGGTCGGTACCGGCGTTTCCTTCACTTCGTAAAGCGGTTTGCCGGTCACGCGGTCAAGCACGAACAGCATCGCGGTCTTGTTCATGATCGCGATCGCAGGAATGGATTGACCATTGCGCTTCACGTCAACCAACGTGGCTGACGGCAAATCCAGATCCCAGATGTCGTGATGAACCGTCTGGAAGTGCCAGAGATATTTTCCAGTGGCTGCTTCGACCGCAACGATGGAATCGCTAAAAAGATTGGCGCCTTTGCGATCGCCGCCCCAACGGTCGAATGTCGGTGCGCCAAGTGGCATGTAGAGAATTCCGCGCTGCTCATCGAGCACGAGGAACGTCCACACGTTCACACCAGAGCGCTTCTTCCAGCTCTCACCTTCCCAAGTGTCATGACCGAACTCGCCCGGCTGAGGAATCGTATGAAAGGTCCACACCAGTTTGCCGGTGCGTGCGTCCCAGGCACGAACGTCGCCCGAGGCGCCGAGCGTCGGCATCTCCTGCACGCGCGAACCGGTGATCACGAGATTCTTATAAGTGAGCGGAGGCGAGCTCATCCCAAGTGGCGCTCGCGCATTGCCGTTCATCACTTCCGGCGTTTTCATGTCGACCAGACCGTTCTGACCGAACGATTCCACGGGCTTGCCTGTCGCAGCATTCAGTGCAATCAGTTTGCCGCTGCGAGTTCCGAAGAAGATCGCGGGCTCAGCGCCTTCGCCGCCCGGCCAATACTCAACGCCGCGAGTTGAAGCCTGATCGAACTTCGCCAGCTGATACACCCAAAGCTCTGCACCGGTCTGCGCATCGAGAGCGACAACACGGCCATACGGCGTTGGAATGAACATGCGTCCGTCAACGACGAGCGGTGTTGCTTCGGATTGCGAGAATCGATCGCGCCGCCGAGGTACCGCATCACCAACTTCAGGCGGTGGCGCTTCGGGAACCGCGTTTGCCGGACGCATGTGATACGTCCAGGCAGTCTGCAACTGCGCAACATTGGATGGCGTAATCTGTTTGAGCGGCGAGAAGCGCGAGCCACCGGAATCGTGGTGATAGGTTGGCCACTCCACCGAGGAGGTCGGCGCGACGGCACACGAACTCACCAACACTGAGGCGAGCAACGTAGAGAATTTTCTACTGAGCGCCCAGTTCACGCCTGAGTTCTCGAACCGCATCGCTGTCGTGTTCGTATGACCTTTAAGAAACGATGCCCGCAGAATCTGGATCCGGCTCGGCGCAAGACAGTTACGGAAACTCAAGCAAATCCCCCTATGCGCGAAGTCCGGCTTCGGCGCGTTTCATTGAGCTGACCATATCAGATATCGTATACGATATGGGAGCTGCGATCGGGAGCAGGTCGCAGACTTCATCTTTCCTGCGGGTGTGCAGACCGCCATACGCGCGGGCACACAGTCGCCGCAAAACCGTCAACAGGGGATGATCAGCCCGTGCAACCGTCCAATCCGCAAACGCCCCAGCCTCTCGCGGGAATTCGCGTTCTCGATATCTCACAAGTGATGGCGGGCCCGTTCTGCTGCATGTTGCTCGGTGACATGGGCGCCGACGTCATCAAAATCGAGCCACCCAAGACGGGTGATTCCACGCGTCATTCGATGGGTTTCCGCCTCAAGGGCGAAGACAGCCCAGGTTTCCTCGCGTTGAATCGTAACAAACGCAGCATCGCGCTCGATCTGAAGAATCCCGCGGATCGCGAAGTGCTCTATGCGTTGGTGAAGACCGCGGACGTGCTCGTCGAAAACGCACGGCCTGGCGTGGCCGAACGTTTGGGAATGGGTTACGAAACGTTGCAGGCCATCAATCCGCGCCTGGTTTACGCGAGCATTTCGGGTTTCGGACATACCGGTCCGTGGGCGCTGCGTCCCGGGTTTGATCTGATCGCGCAGGCGATGTCGGGCGTACTCAGTGCCACAGGGTTGCCGGGACACGAGCCGGTGAAGAATGGGATTCCCGTAGGCGATCTCGGTGCCGGCTTGTTCGCGACGTACGGAATATTGTGCGCACTGATCGGACGCGAACGATCAGGTGTGGGCCAATTCATCGATGCTTCACTGCTCGAAGCGGCGCTTGGACTTTCGGTCTGGGAGACTACGGAGCTGTGGGGCACAGGCAAGTCGCCCGAACCGATCGGCACAGCTAATCGCATGTCGGCACCGTATCAAGCGATACGGGCTTCGGACGGCTACTTCGTCATCGGCGCTGCCAATCAGAAACTCTGGCTGACGTTCCTCGAAGTGATTGATCG
This sequence comes from Povalibacter sp., assembly GCA_045810085.1. Taxonomy (GTDB): domain Bacteria; phylum Pseudomonadota; class Gammaproteobacteria; order Steroidobacterales; family Steroidobacteraceae; genus Steroidobacter. Next base: position 18,699 of record JBJMWN010000067.1, read on the forward strand.
TCCGGATCTCAACAGTGACACACGGTTTTCCACCAACGCTGCGCGCGTGGCGAATCGT
>JBJMWN010000068.1:0-5793 GCA_045810085.1 Povalibacter sp.
ATGCAGGCGTGCGCATGGAACTGGTGGAACAGCCGGTGAAGGCGCAGGACCTCGAAGGCATGAAATACGTCACCGAGCGCGTGCATACGCCCATCATGGCGGACGAGAGCGTGTTCGGGCCGACCGAGGTCATCGAGATCATCCGCATGCGCGCCGCCGACATCATCAACATCAAGCTCATGAAGACCGGCGGCATTTCGAACGCGTTGCACATCGCCGATATCGCGGCGATGTACGAGATCGACTGCATGATCGGCTGCATGGTGGAAACCAGCATCAGCGTCGCGGCGGCCGCGCACATCGCGGTGGCCAAGGCCGACGTGATCACGAAGGTGGATCTCGATGGTCCTTCGCTGTGCCAGTTCAATCCCGTCGACGGCGGCGTGATCTTCAACGACTCGGAGATCTCCGTGACGGACGCGCCAGGTCTCGGCATCCGCGAGATCCGCGGGCTCGAGCCGATCGTGCCGTGATGGCCCGCTGAATGTCGTCCCTCGTCAAGATCCGCGCGGAGCGTGACCAGATGTCGGCGATCGAACGGCGCATCGCGGACTTCATCCTCGAAAACGCGCACCTGCTGCGCGACTACTCGTCGCAGCAGCTCGCGAACTCGCTCGGCATCAGCCAGTCGAGCGTCGTGAAGTTCAGCCAGAAGCTCGGCTTCAAGGGCTATCCGGATCTCAAATATTCCGTTGGTGAGGCGGTGGCGCGCAGCAACGGCTCGCAGGTCAGTGTGAACGCCAAGCCGACACGTGCGGCCGCACGCGAAGCGCTGGCCGAGACGCTCTGGCAAAGCAAATCCCGCGCAGAAGAAGAAACGCGACTGATCAACGGACCCGACAAGATTGCGGAGATCGCAAGCTTGCTCGCGCGTGCCGGCAAAGTGTTCTGCATCGGCCTCGGCGAGGATGGCATCGCTGCGCAAGTGTTCGCGCAACGTCTGGCATTGCTCGGCACATTGGCTTTGTATCAATCGGATCCGGTGCTCATGACGGCGAGCATCTCGAGCGCGCAGCGCGGCGATGTGCTCCTCGCATTCAGCGAGCATGGCCAGCATGCCGCGCTCAATCATCTATCACGTCAATTTCGCGAGCATCAGGGCAAGGTCGTGTCGATCACGCGACATACGTCGAATCCGCTTCGTGCGCATGCCGATGTTTCGCTCCTCATTTCCGCGCACGATGATCGCTCGCACATCGAGCCTTTGCTGTACCAATCGGCGCTGCAGCACTTGCTCGATCAAATTTTCGTGTCGATGTGCGATGGCGATCGGCTCGAGCAGCTGAATACGAACCTTGAGCATGTTCAGCAGATGCTCGACCCGAAGGTGTGACGCAGGTTCACCAGGACGATATGTTCTCTTGCCATGTGGTCAGACGAGGGGCCCTGCAGATGAAGTGCCGCATCCTTTTTCTCTGCCTGTTCGGTGCGAGTCTGTTTGTCCTCCATGTGCAAGCTGCTGACCTTCCATGGAGGGATTCGAAGCAGCTGATTCTCGTCGTCACACCAGGATGGGATGCAAACCGAGGCACCCTTCGCACGTTCGAGATGGCCGAAGGCAAGTGGAAACCTCACGGCGCTGCAGTTCCTATAACGGTGGGTCGAACCGGATCAGGATGGGGCCTCGGACTGCACGCGGCACAATCAGGCGGCATGCAGAAAAGGGAAGGGGACGGGCGAAGTCCTGCCGGCGTGTTCCGAGTCGGCGATGCGTTCGGATATGCATCCGAAATCAAAACGCGCCTGCACTATCGCGCGATGAGCGAGTCGGATTACTGCGTCGATGTGAACGACTCGCCGCTCTACAACCAGATCGTCGATGCAAACAAAGTAGGGGAGGCTGCGGTCAAGGACTCGACCGAGCCGATGCGCCGTGATCTGCATGCGAATGGCGATCAGCGCTACAAGGTGGGATTCGTGATCGAGCACAATGCGAAGGCAAAGCCGGCCGGCGGTAGCTGCATCTTCGCGCATTTGTGGAAAGCACCGGGCGAGCCTACGACTGGATGTACCGCAATGGACGAGTCCGTCATGCGCGATCTGCTCGCGTGGCTCGATGCGCAACGTCGTCCGGTCTTCGTGTTGTTGCCGCAGCACGAGTACGAGCGTCTGAAAGGCGACTGGCAGCTGCCATAGTCGACAAGTTCGGGACGGAACGTTTCAGGCTCAAGCCTGAATTCGCGCTCGACAGAGCGGCGGGTTCCGGAGGCGATGGACACATCGCTCGCTTCGAGCGTTCAACTCCATGAGCTTCATAGGTTGGATGGCCATCGTGGGCGTGTTTTTGCTCGCGATGGCGTTGTCGTCAGCATGGATTCGTCGCTTGCCGATTTCGACGGCGGCGATCTATCTCGGCGTTGGTTGTGCCCTCGGTCCTTGGGGCTCTCATTTGTTGCACATCGACCTGACTGCCAAGGCCGCATGGGTAGAGCGGCTTACCGAAGTCGCTGTGATCCTGTCTCTGTTCGTCGGGGGTCTTCGCCTGCGACTACCGTTGCAACATCTCGCATGGAGAGCGGCTTACAGCCTCGCGAGTGTCCTGATGCTGGCCTCAATCGCCGGAGTTGCTCTATGTGCCTGGCTTTTTTTTGACTTCAGTTTGGGGCTCGCGATCTTGCTCGGAGCGATTCTCGCGCCGACCGATCCGGTGCTGGCGAGCGCCGTCACCGTTGGGCACTCTCAGGACAAAGACCGGCTGCGTTATGCATTATCAGGTGAAGCCGGTCTCAACGACGGGGCAGCGTTTCCGTTCGTGATGCTCGGTTTACTCATGCTCGCTCCGACGCTTTCGATGGGCGAGCTCGCGAAATGGGCTGGCCATCGGCTGCTCTGGGCCGTTCCGGTCGGGCTCTTCTTGGGATACGCGCTAGGCCGGCTCGTCGGCAGTGCTGCGATCGCCTTGCGAACGCGCAATCGTGATACTGCAGCGCCCACTGATTTTCTTGCGCTGGCGTTGATCGCATTGGCGTACACCGGTGCTCAAACGGTCGGTGCATGGGGCTTTCTGGCCGTGTTCGCTGCGGGGATCGGCCTGCGTCACGCTGAAGTCCAGACGGTGCGCAGCGATCCGCATCCGGAAGCCCAACGTGGCTCCGTGCATCCGCCAGCCGAAGCCCTCGTGTCCCCGAACACAGTGACCGAGCAAGAGATGGAGCAACCAGCCGTCGCGGCCGGTGTGCTCGTGGCAGAAGTTTTCTCGTTCGGTGACACCCTCGAACGCTTGCTCGAAGTGTTGTTGGTTGTGATCGTCGGCATTGCGCTCTCGAGTCACTGGGATTGGCGCGGGCTGCTGCTGGGAGCCGCGCTGATCGTCATCATTCGTCCGCTCGCGACACTGTTGTTGCTCGCTGGTTCTCCAACGACGCGGCTTCAGCGTGCATTGCTCGGCTGGTTCGGCATTCGTGGTATCGGCAGCATCTACTACGTCAGCTATGCACTCACCCATGGCGTGACGGGGGCGCAGGCCGATGCCATCGTCGATTTGACGATCTCTGTCGTTGCGGCCTCGATAGTCGTACATGGGCTTACCGCGCAGCCGCTGATGCGCTGGTACGATCGGAGGCAAGCGCCGGGACCCGCTTAGGTGAGTTCACAACGCTCCCGCCACATCGACTGCCCTCTGCAGAACGCCGCCACTGACTAGGCATCGTGAATCTCGTCCTTCGTGCTTCGCGCCAGTGCGGGGGGTTGAAGGTTTCTTCGGGGAAGCTGCAACGTCTGCGGATTTACGACTTAACTTCGCGCATCGCATCCCGGCAGTTGCTGTGATTTCTGCTCAGCGTAGGAATCAATTTCGTTCGCAACTGTCTCAAAGGCTCGCAGCAGCAACCCGCCAACCGAAAGAGCGCGCTTGTGACCCAGGTGGATGCGACTGAATTGCTGACGCTGGCACCGGGTGGTGTTCTGGCCGGTGATCAGTGGCGACCTAAAAGATCATCGCGTGTGTGGGCGATCGCCATCGTTTTCTTTTTGCATGCTGTGCTGTTGATGCTCATGCATCTCGAGCGTTCTCGGTCCTTGCCCATCTCTCTATCGAATGATCATGCACTGACCGTCGTCATCGTGCCTGAACCCCGAGTCGAGCCGCCGCGCCTGCCGCAGGAGCGAGTGGAGAAATCGGCATTGCAACCAGCTCGCGCGAAGCCTTTGTCGAGTCCACGCATCAAACAGCCTGCGGCAGTTCAATCCGGCTCGGAATCACCGGGGACACCGCACATCGATTGGCACGGGGAAATCGGGCGGGTAGCAAAAGAGGCGGCGGAAAGCGCGAGCAAGAAGGATCTCAACCTGCCTTGCAAAGCGCCGAGAAAATTCGATGAGCCGCCACAAACGAACTGTCGTCCGCAACCTGCTCCGTTCGAGTGGGATCCTGAACAACCACTCGCGGGCCTTGCGGGTTTGCTGCCGTTCGTGCGCCTGGGTAAGCGCTGCGTGATTGGCCTTGGCTTCTTCGGTTGTGGAATCGGCAAACTCCCCGAGCCGAATGGGGAGTTGTTCAAATCGATGAACGATCCCGATCGGCCGCGCAGTTCGGTGCCGGATTCGAACGAGCAAACGACACGCTAGTGGCGCGTAACAACTGGTTGTGTACAGGCAGCGTATTCGGCACAGGGATGTGCCCGCCGCTCGCACTGACCCACCGACTTGCGTCGGAAGTTCTTTTCGCAACGCTCAAAAACATGGATGTTTTTGTGCGAGCCTACAGGGACGTATTCACGGCGTTTGCGGAAAAGAACTTGCGGCGCGAGGCGGTGCGCGCCACCACGAGGTTTTGAGATAGGTTCTAGCTCAGCTATGCGCCGCGAGAATGCGGGCCTTGCTGGTTTCGTATTCCTGTTCGGTGAGGATACGCAGCTCCCGCAACCGATGGTGTTCGCGCATTTCATCGCGCAAAAACTGTTGCTTGGATTGAGCACGTGTGGACTTCGCCGCACTGATGCTCTTGATGATCTCAACGAAGAATTGTCGACCGGCCTTGGCACTCCCGATGCCGCCCGTGATGCTGACCAGCGTGGCACCGCCGTGAACGCTGGTGAACTGGAGTGATTCGGTCGTGCGCCGCAGAAACTGCCACACGCTCATGACCATCGTGATCACGCCCGCGCAGCCGATGAACAATCCAGGGTGCATCCAGCCGGCGCGCGCCGCCACGGCCCACCAGAACAAAGCGACGGATGCAATCAAAGACAGAATCGCGGTGGCGAGCAAAGCCCAGGCGATATGGCGGACGATCACAGGTCGTGGATTAGCGAATCGAAGATCCAGCGTGTATTTCTTGAGGTCATGACCCGGCTGCAATGTGCGCACGGCCAGGTAATGATCTTCGAGCAGAGAAACCTCTGTCTCCGAGGCGCGCAATGCACTCTTCAGTGTGAAGGTGGTGAGTGTCTTGCGATGTGGGTGGCGCAACGGTGTCGCCATCACATCGTGGGCCGACTCCAGCGAAATGTGTTCAGTCCGTGCGGCCGTAATCGGTCGCCCTGGCATTTCGATGGAATCTGCGCGCGCACTCACGGAAAGCTACCTTGACGACTGGGACCGGTGACAACAGCTGTTTCGCAGATGCTAGGACGAAGCCCGCGCGCACCCGCGAGAGATGCGTCACACCGCATGCACAGTCGGCGAATAGGAAGCCAATCTTTAGGGTAGTCCCTGACCGGAACGCGTCCGCAGCAGTGCAACTGTTAAATCGCGGGCGCGATTGAGACGGTTTCAGAAAGTTCGCTGCGGACGGCTCACATGGTTCCGTCGATCTCGATGAAGCGCAGAAACTCCGCGCGCGTGCGCGCGTCG
>JBJMWN010000069.1:0-9137 GCA_045810085.1 Povalibacter sp.
ATCCGCCTGTGCATGCGTGGTCGACCATCTTCACTTATCGACTGGATGCAGCTCGCCGGGGCAGAGGTGATGTCGAGTGGCTCGAACGTGCCTTCCATCCGTTGCTCTTGAACTTCACCTGGTGGGTCAATCGGAAGGATCGCTCCGGCAAGAATATTTTCGATGGAGGATTTCTGGGGCTCGACAACATCGGTGTGTTCGACCGCAGCTCGCCTCTGCCTACGGGCGGTTTCCTCGAGCAAGCCGACGGCACTGCCTGGATGGCGCTGTTCAGCCAGAACATGCTCGAGATCGCGATCGAACTCGCGCTCGCTCGTCCTGCCTACGTGCGCATGTGCCAGAAGTTCACGGAGCACTTCCTGTGGATCGCCTCATCGATGGCGAGCTCGGATGAATCGGTAGGCATGTGGGATGAGCAAGACGGGTTCTTCTACGATGTCCTGCAATTACCTGATGGCGCGGCGCAGCGGCTCAATGTTCGTTCCATGGTCGGATTGCTGCCGCTCTGTGCGGTGACAGTGTTCGACGGCCGACTGCGTGAGAAGTACCCGGAAGTGTCTACGGGACTCAACCGATTCCTCGAGGCGCATCCGACGCTCACGCAGCACATCCATGATCCTCTCAAGCCCGGAGTGGGCGGTCGGCAGATGACTGCAATTCTCGATGAAACCCGCTTGCGCAGAGTTCTTTCGAAGATGCTCGATGAACGGGAATTCCTGAGTCCTTTCGGCATACGTTCCCTCTCGCGGTTCCACGAGGATCACCCGTTCGTGTTTCCAGTGGGCAGTCACGAGTATCGCGTCGGCTACACACCAGCCGAATCAGACAGTGGAATGTTCGGCGGTAACTCCAACTGGCGCGGGCCCATATGGATGCCCATGAATGTGCTGATCGTGCGCGCTCTTCTGCAGTACTACAGCTTCTATGGCGATGACTTCAGGATCGAATGCCCGACGGGTTCGGGTCATCGAATGACGTTGTATCAAGTCGCCGAAGAATTGAGCCGCAGGTTGAGTGCGACATTCATGCGTGATGGCAATGGTCGTCGGCCGGTGTATGGAGGTACTGAAAAATTTCAGACAGATCCCCACTGGCGCGACTACATCCTGTTCTTCGAATATTTCCACGGCGACAACGGCGCTGGCCTCGGTGCGAGTCATCAGACGGGCTGGACAGGTTGTATCGCCCGGATGATGCATCTGTTTGCGACGGTGAGTCCCGAGCAGGTACGCAAGCTCGGTCACAAAGCCGTGTTGATCAAAGAAGACGAGGAGCGAGCGGAGATTCGAAGGATTCCCGTGCCCGCGGCCGCCAGCGTGATCGAGGCGGAAGATGTGCGGGTGATTCAGGTCATGGTTCAGCGCCTCAACCAACAACGATTGCCACGCGCGATGAAGCTGAAGGAACGCGTGGAGCGCGGCGAGCTCCTGACCGAGGACGACACCAGTTTTCTGAAGAAAGTGATCGTCGATGACGGGCAGGAGACGAGGGTGGTAACGAAGTACCCGGAGTTCCGGCAGGTGCTCGACACCATGGCCAAGCTCTACGGCGATATCTTGAATCAGGCTGTCGTCAACGAAAGAAACCACCGCATCGCCTGACATCGGTCAGGCGACTGCGTGGTTGCATTCACGGCGTCTTGGCTGGGGGCGCCGTGTCCAATTGGCACTGTCCGAAGATCACGTAGGCGCCTTCGCGATCTGCGATCGCCAGTGTGAGCTTTCCCGAAGTTCGATTGACCGTTGCGCTCCACGCGATTTCGAGACTGGTGCCTTGCAGTACCAGCGATGCTTTGTTGAAACCGAAAGAGCTGATGGGCATCGTGTCGTTACGATAGGGCGTCTTCAATGTCATTTTTTCAACATCGATGCGCATCGTCAGGTCTTTCCCGGGCTCCGGCTTCAGTTGAGTGCACGATTTCTCTGTGGGCAGGCAATCGTGACCGGTCGACGGCTTGCAAACCATTGGCTGAGTTCCGGTGAAGGTTTCAGCCATCGCAGTCGATCCAAGAAATAGAAACAGCACAGTGGCTCGATGCAAGTACTTCACGACGTATCTCCTGTGAGGGGTTGATTGCATTTCAAAAAGCTTCGCCGACTGCCAGGGTGAACGTGCTGTCGTCGCGACCCCACCCAAAATCCGCACGCAAATTCAACGGCAGAGACTCCGAGAGCTTGAAGCGGATGCCAGCACCTGCGGCGGGCAGCCATTGATCCGTGTCGATGGCGCCGATTGCATCGGCGACTTTTCCCACGCCCGCGAATGCAACGAAGCCCCAGCGCGTTTGGGTCCTCAAGCGCCACTCTGCCTGCGCACTGATCATCGAATCTGCGATGTAGCGACCGGGCGTGTAACCGCGTAAATCTGCTCCTGACCCGAACCAGGCCTTCGCATAGAACGGCGTTTCGCCATCGACGGTTTTTCCGGCGATGCGCCATGCGAGCACTTGCGAGTCAGTCAATGGGATGTAGTCATTCCATTCCATCTCGAGAATCTCGTAGTCATCATCACTGCTGAATTCTTCGCGAGAGACCGAAAGCAGCAATTCGGCATAGTGTCCATGGCGTGGATAGAGATCGCTGTCGCGCGTGTCGAATTCGCCGCTCAATCTGATCGCAGCGAGATCTGTGGTGCTGGACGATGTGAGTCCATCAATAGGAGCCGGCTCCTGGCCGCGCAGCGAGATGTCTGTCGTACCGCCCAGAAAGCCCAGGCCGATCCAACCACCGTGGCCGATCTTCATCGACCCCTCGATCGAGACCGCCGATAAACCTTGTGCAATCGGAACGCGTAGCTCCTGCTCGGCGACATCGAGGGCAATCGAGTACTGGATCTCTCCTGTCACCGCGCCCACCGTCGTTCGAAAGCGATCTTCGGACCAGTAACCGCGATGCCCGCCCATTGCGGCCCAGCTGCCACCCTCGGCGTACATGCCGGCGAGGGCGGCGACTGAATGGCGGCTTTCATCGCCGATCAGATGCTCGTCATAGAGATAGCCGGCACCGAGGACGAGGCCGGCACCGAGCAGTTCGTTACGAAAGGGAATCGGTGCGATCACCCAGTGACCACCGCCGGCTGGCTTGTCTGCGGTGTCCGCGCCTTGATCCAGATCGCCGATGACTTCCATGTTGCTCATCGGATTCGATGGATCGCCAGCTGTGTTCGAAGGCAAGAGCACGAAAGAAGGACGAGTGTCAGGTGCCTTCTGCGGGGCTGGCTCTTCTGCGTGGACGAGTGAGCACGCGGTGAACAGGGCGAGCAGATGGACGAATCGAAGCGCATGTTGAACGTCCATCGATCAATGTCTGCATGCGCCTGCTACTGACTGACTGGGCTCAAGCCGTTGTGTAGCCCCTGCCTTGCAGGCAAGTGCCGAACGCTTTGCGGAAGGTGGTGATGCGTTGGTTTTGTGCCGCTTCCGCCGAGGCCTGTGCGTTTTCCGCGCTGGCCTTTTTATCCTGGCGTGCCTGACGACCTCCAGCGATCACTCCCGCGGTCGCTCCCACTTTGGCGCCTTCATCAGCGTCGTTGTTCGCGACTTCGCCGACGACGGCACCAGCGGCTGCGCCACGCGCCGCCGACTTCACCCGCTGACCTTTTGGCCCCTGATCAGCAGCAACTGGCGCTTCCGGTGGCGGTGCCTGAGGGTCAATGCCGGTGTTCGTCTTTGCCCAGTTGTAGCACTCCTGCTCATCAGTGCCTTGCTGAGTGCTGCTTTGATTCTTCGCCGGATACACGATCAGCCCAAGCGAATGAGAGATGGGCTGAACGGTTGAAGATGCCGCTGGCGTTGGTGTCGTCGCCGGCGCGGGCGTCTGCCCACGGGCTGCGGTGACCCCGGATGCAGCCACAAGTATGCAAACAACGACAGCGGCACTGTTCATGGAAAGCTCTGCCTGAGGATCAGGGTTTTTTCTGAGGTTCGACGGTTACGGCAAGCGCTTCGGTGTAGGTCAGCTCGACGTGATCTCCCTTTTTCAGCGTGCCGATGAACTGCTGCGCTTTGGGATCGACGACATCGACCGTTCGAATCATTCCGGAAGGACCGGTGAACGTCACCGAATTGGCGGAGCGATCAACTGCCTCGATGACGACGGTGGTCTTCACCTTGCTGCCGACGGCCGCACCGGGTTTGCTGCCTTCTGGCATGCGCGAAGTGGCCGCCGTCGTATCGAGGACGCCGACGGTCTTGCTCTCTCCAGGCCGCTTGAACTCTGCGCCCAGACCTTCGTGATAAGTGACCACGACGAGATCGCCAGGTTTCACCTGTGCAAGATTGCGAACATCTGGCGGGACCTGAATGGTCTTCGTCTCTTCGCCAGAGCGCAGTTCCACCATCCGTTTTGCAACGTCGACGGAAACTACCGTTGCGGAAAGCTGCTGCACCCGATCGACCTGCACGGGTTCGGTGGGTTGAGCGATCGCTGCGAGCGGCGAACAGGTGAGCACGGCAACACTGATGACGAGCGATTCCAAAATGGGTTTCACAGGGCGTTCCTCCGTTGGGGGTCGGCGCATAGTGCGACCGGCGATGTGTACGCGGCACTACGTAAGGAGGGCATAGAACGAGGGTATCGACCGACTCGAAAATGTTTGCGATGACGATAGGCACACGGGGTGTCCCAAACTGCACTAAGCGCTGAGCGCGCCAATATATGCATCGCGCATGATGCAGCGATCGAAACCTTTGTGAATCGACGAGGGATTTCACATGCGCTATCCGATCCTGATTGCAGCTCTGTGCAGCTTGTTCAGCGTGGCCAACGCGGAAGACAACGCGGATGCGCGCAATCCGCTGGAAGCCAAGGTCATCGTGGATGCCGGTTGGTTTCTCATGTCGACAGACATGCGGGTGCGTGTCGATGGCGAAAATACTTCCGAGCAAGGTTCGGATGTGAAGTTCGACGACACCTTCGGCATCGGAGATTTTGACCGGTTCCGCGCCGACGTGATGTGGCGCTTCTCGTCTCGTCATTCGATTCGCGCAATGTATTTCCAGAACAATCGCAGCGCATCGAAGTCCATTACCCGCGACGTGACTTTCCGGGACGAAACTTTCCCAGTGGGAGCCACGGTGAATGCGCAGTCGGATCTGACTATTGCGCAACTCTCGTACGACTATGCGTTCGTGCGGCGTCCGACCTATGAGATCGCCGGTGGCATCGGTGTGCACTACGTGGACATGAAACTTGGATTGAATGCAACGGTGACTGCGCAGGGAGCCACCGGTACCCGAACACTGGATCAGTCGGCAACGACCTCAGCGCCGCTGCCGGTGCTCGGCCTGCGTGGAATCTGGAAGCTGCCACACAACCTCTATCTCACCGGACAGGCCCAGTACTTCTACGTTCAGCTGGACCCGTACGAGGGGAGCCTGCTCGATCTGAAGGCCTCGTTCGTGTGGCAACTATCGGATCATGTCGGAGTGGGTGTTGCGTACGACGATTTCGCGTTCCGCTTCGACATCACGGATCGCCCCAAATTCGACGGGAGCCTGCGTTGGGACTACGGCGGCACCGTCGCCTTCGTCAGTGTCATGTTCTAAAGCGGGCGGCACGAAGCGGCGTTCGGGTGGAACGACCTTGGGCTGCTCCGGGTCTCCTTCGTACGCGGGCACCATGATCTGAACGCCGTATTCGTTGAACACGTCGAGAATGTTGCGGTGAAGCGCCGCATAACGTTCCAGCACCTTTTTCGCACCTTCGACATAGACATTCAGTTCGTAGGCGATCGAGAACTCATCGAGAGACTTCTCGAGCACGAACGGTGGAGGATCTTTCAACGTATCGGGGGTGCGCTCTGCGGCGAGCTTTAACAGTGCCTGTACCTGGCGCCAGGGTGTCGAGTATCCGATGCGCACGATCGTGTGCAGAACCAGACCCTGTGTTGCGGAGAGCTTGCTGTAGTTGACGATGTGGCTGCTCAGGACCAGCGAATTGGGAATGACAATGTCTTCGTTCTTCGGTGTGCGCAGATGGGTGACCATGAGTCGCACTTCGGTGACTTCTCCCACGAGATCACCGACCGCGATCCGATCGCCTACATGAAAGGCGCCCCGATAAGTGACTGTGTAGCCAGCGATCACACTCGCCATGGCTGAGGACGCACCGAGCGACAGCATCAGACCTGCGAAGATCGACAACCCTTGAAAAGCAGCACTGCCCGAGCCCGGCAGATACGGGTAGGCGATCACCAGAGCGAGTAAAAGAATCAGCACGCGAACGATCTGATACGTCGGTTGCGCCCATTCCGCCTCGAAGCCTTTGAGAGGCACAGCGCCCGACGCGACGGCTCCCGACAATACGCTCGCAAGCTTGAGCAAGTATCGAACGATTAATGTCAGCACCGCGAGGAAGATGAGCTTTGGCAAATACGCGACCAGCTCCCGTCCGATGTCAACGATGGGAGCGGTGACGAGATCGAACAGCCGTACGGAAACGCCACGCGTCCAGGGGAACTGCGACATGGCGAATGCCAGGCCGAGATAGCCGATCGCACAGATCAGGATGATCCGCAGCGTACTGATGATGGTACGCACACCGCTCCACAACGTGTCCGCCCGCACGACCTCGAATGAACTGATAGTGAGGCTGCGCACGCGATTGCGGTAGCGCGCTTCCAGTGACCGATGAACTGCGCGCAGAGCTCTGACGGTTACTGCGATCATCAACAGGGCAGCAAGGGCTGCGAGCAGGGCAGTGACACTCGCACTGGTCAGTGCTTCCGGCGTGCGGTCCGCGCGATAGCGAGTGATGGTCTGCTGAATGATCAGCGATCGAACTTGCGCGGCATCACTGCGAGACAGTCCTTCCAGCCGAGCGTCGCTATCGACAACTGCGAGCAGGTGCTTGCTACCTGCCACGATGTCGATGCGTCCTTCCTGAGGGAGCACGCGAATATCCTGAGGAGTGATGGACGGCGTATTTGCCGCTTCCTCGATGCGCAGTCCAACATCGTGCGCGCGTTTCTCACTCGGGAAGGAATGGCTTCCGGCCACTTTGAAGAGAGGAGTGCCGTCGATAACGACCGCAGAAGCTTCGGCGGTCGATATCGCATCCACGTCTGCATCTGCATTGTCTGCGGCGTAGGCCGTCGAAAGCGCGGCGGAGCAGACGCAGACCAGGATGCATGTTTGCGTCCACATGTGAGCACGCGGATGCTGATCAGATCAGTGGACGCATGTTTTTCAGAAACGCCATGCTCCTGTGAGCCACAACGTATCCGTATCCTTCAGCTCGTCGACTTCCATCCGCTCGTACTCGAGATTCACATTGATGTGATCGATGAACGTGACGCCTGCGCCGATGCCGTAGGCGAGGGCTTCACCATTGTTATCGCCGCCCAAAACGTTGCCGTTACCCGAACCGAAGTTGTCCAGATCGACATCGACCGTGATGTCATGGAAGTAGTACCCCAGCTTCGCCGATAGTTCGAAGATGCCGATGGGCAGCGTGCCGATTGCATAAGCCCCGAATCCCGCAAGATCCATCGAGTACTGACCGCTGCTGCCGGAAGCATCGAAATCACCGCGTGGTGTTCCGAGATCGATGTAGTCGGCTTCGAGCGAGAAATATTTGCTGAAGCGCCAGCCGAAGAATGCTTTCCAGGTATCGGAATCCGTATCCAGATCCTTGACCGCGTCATCGACCCCATCGAGACTTTCAACCGTCGTATTGAACTGTCCGAGCCCGACGCCGAGGTATGGACCGGAAGGGTTTTCCTCTGCCAAAGCAGGTGAGCCGATCAACAGAGCGGCAACTGCAAACGATAGGGGGAAACGTTGGATGGTGGAGAACATGATGGGCCTCGCAGATAGCTGACGACTGACAAACGTGGCGATGACGCAGTGTGGACTCATCGGTGCGCACGGCTTCGCGCGCATCTGCTCATGTCGATGGAGTCGCCGGCGCTGGCACCGGATATTTCGTGAACATCTCGGTGACGATGGAGTCGATCGCCGCCGCGGGATCTTCCATGACTTTCTTGGTCAGCCGCGCCTGAGCGACGGCTTGCCACACCAATTGCTTTTTCTTCGCGTCCACCATATCCATCACCAGGGTGCCTTCCTGGTAGTGCGTGGTGTAGACGTCCTGCGGATAGCCGCCCCATGCGCCATACACTCCCGAGCGATAGCCATAGAAGCCGGCGTTCGCACTGGGCGCGCTCTGTACGTCCGTTTTGTTTTGGACATTGGTGTTGAAGTTCACCAACAACTCGGGGTTCTCAGTCGATTCTTCGTAGCCCCTGCGCTTCAACTCTCGCCGTGTGGCATCTTTCAAGCGCGAAGTGATCATCGTCGAATAGGACGAGCGATCGGTTGCCAGATGATCGAAGAATCCGAACGTGTGATAGGTCGTGAGATTGACCGTGGGGTCAGCGTCGGCGCGTATTTTGGGCCCGCTGGTGCAGCCACCGATCGTGATCGCGAGGATCGCAGTCAGGAGCACTTTGATGCCGCTCGTCCTGCTCATGGCATTCCTCATTCCACGACAAAAGGTGAGCTATTGAGGCACGCGGTTGCAGCATGGACCATACGCAGAAGGGGATCGGTCCATGCCTCTCAACGCGCAGGCACCCAGCGCTGCAGCAGCAAGCGGTAGCAGAGAATCGTCGCGAGCAGCACGATCGCTGTGATAACGATGATCCACACGCTGCGCCAGAACACGTGATCAACGAGCTGATCGAGCTGCTGTCGAGTCTTATCTGCCGCTTGTTCCAGCCCGGCGCTCGAGGACTGCAGCTGAACCAACAGGCTCCGCAGTTCCTGAGCACTGGTGCCGGTCTCGCGCACGGCGCTCGTGTAATGGCTGATGTCGAACCCTGATGAGGGCGCTTCCGCCGTGGCCCGCCGTGCATCCATTCTTCCCTGGATCCTGGCAACGAATGCATCGGTCGCTTTCACAGTGTCGCCGAGCGAGTCTGAAGCCAGTGTTCCGGCATCCAGCATCGCTTTGGTTTCGACGAGCAAATCCTGCAGCTTCTTCTGTTGAGACAGAAATGTATCCGCCGCTTGTTCGATCAATGCGTGACGCTCGTTCGCGATGATTGAAGGCGCCTGATTAGCGAGCTGTCCGATTGCCTCGGCAGCCGTCGATACGCGCTGAATGTCGGCGAGTGTCCGCGTGGCTTCTGGCGCA
>JBJMWN010000070.1:0-8125 GCA_045810085.1 Povalibacter sp.
GAGGCATCGCATCAACGTGGTCTTGCCGACGCCGTTCGCACCAACGATGGCGATGCGTTCTCCCGCTTCCACATTAAAGTTGATGTTCTTGAGCACGGTCGTATCCGCGCCCGGATAGCTGAAAGTCAGATGCTCAACGCCGACCGCATTGCGATACAGCTTCTTGTTCTGATCGAAGCGAATGAACGGGTTCTGACGAGAAGAGGGCTTGATCTCTTCAATCTTGATCTTGTCGATCTGACGCAGACGCGAAGTCGCCTGCCTTGCCTTGGATGCATTCGCCGAGAAGCGCCGCACGAACTCCTGCAGATCCGAAATACGATCCTTGGCTTTCGCATTCGACGATTCGATGCGTGCACGAGCTTGCGTGGAAGCCAGCATGAAATCGTCGTAGTTGCCCGGCCAGATCTTGATCTGCCCGAAATCCAGATCCGCCATGTGCGTGCACACCTGATTCAGGAAGTGACGATCGTGGCTGATGATGATCATCGTTGCGTTGTAGTCGTTGAGGATGCCCTCGAGCCAACGAATGGAGTTGATGTCCAGGTTGTTGGTCGGCTCATCGAGCAACAGCACGTCGGGATTGGAGAAGAGCGCCTGAGCCAGCAGCACTCGCAACTTCCAGCCGGGTGCGACTTCACGCATGGGACCGTTGTGATAAGGAGCATCGATACCTGCCGAGACCAGAATGCTGGCCGCGCGTGACTCTGCATCGTAGCCGCCGTACTCGGCGAATTTTGCTTCGAGCTCTGCAGCCTTCATGTAGTCATCGTCGGTGGCGTGCGCATCGGCGTAAATCAGGTCGCGCTCGCGCATCGCATGCCACATTTCGCTGTGACCCTGAAGCACCACATCGATCACTCGCTCATCTTCAAAAGCGAACTGGTTCTGATTGAGCTTGCCCATGCGCAGTCCGGCTTCGAGCATGACCTCGCCGCTGCTCTGATCGAGCTCGCCGCTGAGGATCTTCATGAAAGTCGATTTGCCGCTACCGTTCGCGCCAATCAGCCCATAGCGATTGCCATCGCCGAACTTGACAGTGACGTTTTCGAAAAGGGGCTTGGCGCCGAACTGGACCGAGACGTTGGAAGTAGAAAGCATGGGCGTAAACAGGGCGTAGGCCGCACGAAAAGTGCTGCGGCAAAGGGTGAAAAAGTGGGAGACGCGCGTGGCGCCGGCGGGCCTATGCTACCGCACCAGGCCCCCGTAAGCAGCGCAGAATACGGGAGCCCTGTAGATGGGGGTCACAACACCCATTCAAAGCCCGATCCGTGTGCGTTCTGACCTACTCCTGGCTCGAGCGCGCCCAGATATTCAGATCGCCATCCAACGCGTACTGGTCGATCTCCCGCAGTTCAGCAGCATCGAAAGCCGTATTTTTCAGTGCGCCCAGACATTCTTCGATTTGAGCCCAACGACTGGCACCAATCAGGGCACTCGTCACCGTCGGACGGCGCAGCACCCAGGCGATTGCCATTTGCGCCAGGGATTGGCCGCGCCGCAGCGCGATGTCCCGCAGCGCTCGCACCTTCTCAAGATTGCTTTCAGTGAGCATGCGCTTATCAAAAGAACCACCTTGCGCGGCTCGAGCGTTCTCTGGGACGCCCTTTAAATAGCGCTCCGTCAGCAAACCCTGAGCCAAAGGCGAGAACGCAATACAGCCGACACCTTCCTCATCCAGCACGTCCAGCAGGCCCTCTTCGACCCAGCGATTGAGCAGCGAATAGGAAGGCTGGTGAATCACGAACGGCACCTTCATCTCGCGCAGGATGGCTGCCGCCTCTCGGGTCTTCTGCGGTCCATAGGATGAGATACCCACATACAAGGCTCGTCCGCTGCGAACTGCCGTTTCGAGCGCACCCATCGTTTCTTCGAGCGGGGTGTTCGGATCGACCCGATGCGAATAGAAAATATCGACATAGTCGAGGCCCATGCGCTTCAAGCTCTGATCCAGACTCGCCAGCAGATACTTGCGCGAACCCCATTCGCCATAAGGGCCGTCCCACATCAGGTAGCCCGCTTTCGTCGACACGATGATTTCATCGCGATACGGCGCAAGGTCGGATGCGAGCACGCGGCCGAAGTTCTCTTCAGCCGATCCCGGAGGCGGACCGTAATTATTCGCGAGATCGAAGTGAGTGATGCCGCGGTCGAATGACTTCAGGATCATTTCCCGCTGATTGTCCAGGAGCGCCGGACCGCCGAAGTTGTGCCACAGCCCCAGAGTCAGCTTTGGCAATTGCAAGCCGCTGCGTCCGCTGCGGGAATACGTCATCTGCTGGTAACGGCTCGGATCTGCGTGATACATGGACTGGCCTCGACGCGGCAAAGGCGCAGACTCTGGCCGCATCGCGCATGTCGGTCAAGATCTCAACGAAGAACGCACACCGACGCCGGAACCGATCGTCCGGCGTCAATGCAGCGTTAGCGCTAACGATCGAAATCGTTGTCGACCCCGATACGCTTCATGCCGCTGCGCTGTGCAATCGCGAGCACTCGCGCCACGGTGTCGTAGCGGGCGCGACGATCGGGACTCACTTGCACATCGGGCTGCTCACCTTTCCTCGCCTCGGCAAGAAAGAATCTCTCCAGCTTTGCGAAGTCGACAGGCTCGCCGTTCCAGAGAACCAGGCCATCGAAATCGATGGCGACCTGCACGACCTGGGGAATCCTCGCCACACTTGTGCCGCCCGAAACCTGCAGCGTCGTCGAGTGCGTCATCAACGGCAACGTAATGATGAACATGATCAGCAGAACCAACAGCACATCGATCAGCGGCGTCGTATTCATTTCAATGATGGGCTCGCCCTCGCCCATGCTCGCTCTGCTCATGGCCATATGCTTCCCTCCTGAATTGTTGTTCGCAGCTCGCGGTCTCGTTGAGGCCGTCGAGATTGAGACAGCGACACAGGATGGGTGTTCAGTAGATAAGTAATCGTCGCGCATGTAACGACCATGATCGCGAAGCCGATGCTCGAACGAAGACATGTGCAGAGCACGCAGCTATAGTGCGCGGCCTGTTGAATCGTCCGATCGATCCGCTAACACGAACAATGCAGGATCACGGAAGCACCCGAACCCAAGGCAATTCGACGACGACGCGCGTATGCGCGCAGCGTGACTCGCGGATTAAGTAAAAGCGTCGCGCGAGCGTCGGTAGCCACTGGCCTTACGGACGACGAAACCACAGATGAATGCCTTTATGTTGCCAGGACAAAACACCTGGCCACATCAGTGATGCTGATGCGCGAGGGGCAGCCAGGACGAAATGGAGGATGGCGAGTGAATAATGCCGCGAAGTGTGAGCATGTATGGACGAGCTCAGGCCGACGCATCGGGTTGTTCCTGTTACTCGCGTGCCTGTCACTGATCGCGCCTTCGGTCTGGGCACAACAGATACTTCCTATTGCGAATGCAGGCGCTGCGCAGACCGTGGCCGACACTGATGGTTTGCCCGGCGAAAACGTTCAGCTCAATGGCAGCGCCTCCCAAGGTGCGCCGCAGTTCCCGTTGATCTCATTCATTTGGACCAATGCGCAGGGACTGGAACTCGCAAGCGGCCCTAATCCCACAGTGCGATTGCCCGACGGCGTCAATGAGATCACGTTGACCGTCGTTCAAGCCCCCGCTTCCGAGGAGTCACCCCTCACAGCCTCCGCGGGTGTCACCGTCACGGTCGGCGCAACCACCGCTCCTGTCGCCAACGCAGGCACGCCTAGAACAATCGCGGACTCAGACGGAAAACCGGGTGAAGTGGTCACGCTCGATGGATCGGGTTCCACAGATCCCGATGGATCCATCGTGTTGTACGAGTGGTTCCGCGACACGAATACGCCGCTGGGTTCGAGCGCTACACCGCTGCTCGCGAATGTCGCGCTGCCCGACGGCATCAACCAGATCACATTGCTCGTGCACGACAACGTCGGGAACGTGGCTTCGAGCACCATCGCACTCGTGATCGGCGCAGTACAGCTGGCTCCAGTGCAGACTGCTCTGGAGACGCTCAATCTGAAACCGAACGAACGCGAACTCGCCAAGAATTTGGACGAGCTATGTCCCCGTCTCGCTGATCTCGCGGCCAGCGAGGAAGCGCAGCTGACATCCGAACAACAGGATCTGCTTGAACGCTGCAACGGCATCTACAGCGATGAAAGCACCCAGGCACAGATCACAGCATTGCAACAGCTCGGTGCCGAAGAACTGAACGCGATGCGCACTCAGTCCCTGCTCTTCTCGCGCACGCAGAGCGAAAGTGTCATGGACCGACTGCTTGCCTTACGCGCAGGCGATAAAGGCTTGTCGGTCGCGGGCTTGAATCTACGAATTGGAGACAAGTACGTTTCAGCGCAGCAGATCGCATCCAGCCTCAAACACTTACTGGGCGGCGGGGCCAGCGCTGACGCTGTTGACAACGATCTGCTCAACAACCGACTTGGCGTATGGCTGCGCGGCAACTATGGGTTCGGTGACAAAGACTCATCGGCCGAAGATGGTGGCTTTGAATCCGATCAATGGGGATTCACGGGCGGCCTGGATTATCGCTTCACCAAAAGCACTGTCGCAGGGATCTCCCTCGGATACGGTAAAGCCCAGCTCGACTTCCAGCCGGTCGGCGACGGCAACATGGATACGCAGTCACTCTCCGCAGCCCTCTATGGATCTGCGTATCTGGGCGATTTTTACTTCGATGGCGTCATCAACTACGCAGATGCTGACTACGACACCGACCGCCACGTCCATTACAGCGAGAGCGGAGTCGGCATCGATCGCAACGCGTTGGGCAATACCAGCGGTGACTCGCTGAGCGGTGGTGTTGCAGTTGGTTACGATGTGGTCATCGGCGCGTTCACCTTGTCGCCCACGATCGGCTACTTCTTCATCGACACGAACATCGATGACTTCGTCGAGAACGGCGCCAGTGGCTTGAATCTCGCGTACGACGAACAGCATTACGAATCTTCCACTGGCAACGCGGGTGTTCGTCTCACGTATGCCTGGAAAAGATCGTGGGGCGTCGTCATTCCGCACTTTCGCGGCACCTACGTGCATGAGTTCGAAGACGCGACGGAAGTGTTCGGCGTTCGCTTCGCTGCAGATCCTTTTGCTAGTTCGAGCGACCCGACTCCTCCGATTTTCGTTCGAAGCAGCCAACCCGATCAGTCCTACTTCCGATTGGCTGCGGGCGTTTCTGCCCAGTTCCCTTACGAGATCTCAGGCTATTGCGAGTATCAGCGCCTCGAAGGATTCGAGAACGTGAGCTTCTCGGATGTGACGATCGGACTTCGCATCCAGCACACGTTCCATTGAGACCGGCAGGGAATCGCTCATGAAAAGATCTCAACAATCCGTTGGCTTCGCGCTGCTGTGTTCATTCCTGTTCCTGTCCGCTTGCGGCGACGATGGCGAAAGCGTCAAGAGCACCGGTATCGATAGCAGTCCCAGCACGGGCGGAACCGGAAGTGTCCCAGCGGGAGCCGCAGGACGAGTTCAGTTCGATGCCTCTGCAATAAATGTTGCAGAGGCCGCAGGCCAAGTTGCGATCACGGTCACTCGCACGGATGGTTCGCAAGGAGCGCTCACCGTTACGGTGAGCAGTCGTAACGGATCCGCCACTCAAGCGGAGGATTACACCGCCGTTTCAACAACAGTTGCATTTGCCGACGGCGACACCGCGCCGAAGACAGTGAACGTTTCCATCATCAATGATGCAAAGGATGAAGCGGATGAGACGCTCTATGTCACGCTGTCCTCCTCGGTTGCTGGCACTCTGGGCGCGACGAGCGAAGCTCTGATCACCATTACCGATGACGATCTCTCTGCGCCGTCCGCGCCGAAAGCTGCGATGACATCGGCATACAAGCATTTGCACGTGGACTGGACCAGCGTCGCGGGTGCGAACAGCTATCGATTGCTCAAAGACGCACTCGGCGATGGCAACTTTGCGCAACTCGGTACGGATCTGCCGTCGTCCACTCACGCAATCGATTTCGATGTGACGCTACTGAAGGAAGACTGGACGAAAACTCGGTACGCGGTTGCAGCCTGCAATACGGAGGGCTGTAGTCGCTCCAACAGCATGAGCCTGGCCGGATTGAGCACGCCCCTGATCGGGTACTTGAAGGACTCAGAGAGCCGGGCCGATGAGCAGTTCGGCACCTCCGTCGCGATCAGCGCTGATGGCAATACGCTCGCGGTGGGCGCGCGAGATGGCGGTGCAACGAGCAACGTGCGCACTGGTTCAGTGTCTATCTTCACGCGCTCGGGAACGAACTGGAGCTTCATGACTAAACTCGTTTCAGCAAACGCGGAAGACGACGACTCGTTCGGCACGGTCATCGGACTCAGTGCAGATGGATCCTGTCTTGTAGTAGGCGCTGCAGACGAAGATAGTCTCGGTGCGGATCCCACGAATAACGCTGCCATCTCCGCAGGTGCGGCGTACGTATTCGAACGAACAGAGAGCACTTGGGCGCAAACAGCTTATTTGAAGGCTTCGGACCCAGAACAGTACGCAATGTTCGGAACCAGCGTTGCGATCAGCCGGGATGCGACCGTGATTGCAGTCGGCGCTCCGTACAAAAACTCTGGCCTGCTGACATCGCAGGGTGCCGTCTACGTTTTCAACCGCGGCACAGCAGCGACCTGGATCCCACGTGGCATTCTCAATGCACCAGTGCCAGCATCCAGCGCCTACTTCGGTGTCTCCGTTGCAATGAATGCATCCGGCTCGCTCATCGCAGTCGGAGCGTATGGCGAAGATGTCACGGCGCTCGATTTCGCAGGCAGGGTTCACCTCTTCTCACGAGCGACGAATTCCTGGATCTATCAGAACAGCATCAATGCACCCACACCCGCTGGTGGCGCGGCCTTCGGAACTGCGGTGGCTCTCGACGCCTCTGGGACCACGCTCGCAGTGTCGGCTTCGAGCGAGAACGCAGGCGGGTCCGGACCCACTGATCCTGTTCAGTACTATGTTGGAGCCGCCTACATTTTCGACTTGAGCGGATCAACATCAACCTTCGCAGCGCGTTTGATCCCAGCGAACGCCGCGCAATACGATGCGTTTGGCACTGCCCTCTCTCTCAGCAACGATGGTCACACGCTGGCGGCAACTTCGATCTACGAAAGCGGAGGCTCCGTTGGTCTTGATGGAGCGGCAACTGAGGAGCAGCCGAACTCAGGTGCGGCCTACGTCTTTTCGGATAGCAGTGGAAGCTGGAAACAGAGGACTTACGTCAAGGCGTCGAACACACATTCGGCCGATACGTTCGGTGCGGCCGTGGCTGTCGATGCGACTGGGAATACGCTCGTCGTTTCGGCTCCGGACGAGCAAAGTGCAGCCGAAAGCTTCAACGGCAATCAGCTGAACGATTGTGACTCATCCGCCGCGACGAATTGCGCAAAGCGATCCGGCGGTCTACGTCTACTAGTCGGATGTAACAGCTGCTTGTGAACCGCAGCCGTTAGGAGCGACGACTCGGACATCTGTCACGATCGTCTTTGCTCAGGTCATAAGGCGTGACTTTGCCCCTCGCTCGCCACCTGCGGCGGCGGGCACATCCCTGTGCCGAATACGCGGCCCGGTACACAACTACTTGTTACAGACCGCTAATGTTCGGATCGGCGCGCGACCGACACATTCAGCCTCGAGTCTGACTCGCGGATCGATGCTTCCTGAACGCCACCCCAACAAATGGCACGCTTTCCAAGCGTGACCTACTTACTTCTTTACCCGCCTTCGTTGCCTACACTGCTGCAAAACCGGTCTGCTCGGCGGGCGCACCCACCGTCTTCAAATTGTACGAGCGAGTCACTCATGCGCGGACATGCTCAGTCGCTGCTCCTCGGGACACTTCTTCAAAGCACCCTGTGGCTTTCTGCGAGTGCAGCCGAGCCTGAGCACAACCGTTCAACTGCACCGCCGGTTTACGACACTGCCACCGACCGACTGATCGTTGGCTGGAGCAAGAGTCGCAAATCGAGCACCGCCGAGCGCAACCAGAAGGTCTCGAGCCTGAGCGAACTGAAGCCAGGTTCGCGCGAATCGCTGGACGACTACACGGATCTAGTTCACCTGCGCGATCGAGCTGCAGGCAACGACCTCGAAATCATCATGAACAAGCTG
>JBJMWN010000071.1:0-6424 GCA_045810085.1 Povalibacter sp.
CGATCGCTGAATCGCTTCAACTCCTTTTCGAGCTCTCGATGCCAGAGCTTTCCGATAGGTCCGGATCCCATGATCACGAATATTTCACGGGTGTCTGGAAGAACTCGAAGAATGTCATCGACAACTTGCGGGAAATCATTCAGGACTGGGACGGATGCTTCGTTCTCACCGAGTGGGGCGTCGCTTAAGAGCCGCTGATCGACTGATGCAAACAGCAGTGGGGTTTCCGGGAAGAGCTGCTGCCGGTGCCTGCGGGCGAATTGAGCAGCAGGGGCGGCGATGGTCACGATCAGATCGGGCTTGGGACGATCTGCATAGGTCGCACTAATGAACTCGATGATCGCTTGATCAGAAGCGCTGACAAATCCCGTCGGGCCCACTGTGATCTGAACGATGTTCAGAGGTCTCGCGACACTCTTGAGTATGTCAACGCGGAAGTTACTGGTGAGATGATCAAGAATCAGATTGCCACGATCGAAGGACTGTAAAACAAGCACCTGCTGAGCCGCAGGCTGAGTCTCAGCGTGCGCGAATCCAAACGTGATGAGCAGGCTCAGCAGTGCGATGAAGCACAGGTTTTTGTTCGCCCGAGAGTTCATTTGATCGCGTTCATCGATGTCATCGCGTTCCGTGTCCGACCTTTAAAAGCCTTTGGCACTGGCTCGCACAGGTCTATCGATCGCTGACCCGTGTCGCCCCAGACGTGCGCCGGTGGAGACCAGTTCCATATCCAGGCACTGAGGATACGAGCAAATCGAGGCCAGTGAATGCGAGGTCGGCCTTGGACGGCTGTTTTCTCCCTCATACCTCGTTAGCAGTATCGCTCAGGGGCGGGTGTTTCTGCACCGTCGCGACCGACCCATGGTGAAGGTCTTGTGATGTCTTGTGGTGATCCTTCCGTATCCGCTGTGGGTTTCGGCTTTAGCCGAACGTCATCCCGAGCTACGTCCGACGAGTTCCGTCGAACACGCTGAATTCAGCCTGCTCGCCGTTGTCACGGAACTTTCCTTCATGGTTCTCCTCTAGCTGTTCAGTAGCGGAGGCTCAGGCAACCGATGACTGTGCAACCGAGAGCCGAAACGGATGTCGCAATCGAGCGCACGGTCGTGTTGTTTCTGGTGGCGGCCGCTCATGCGATCCTGGTCCTGCTGATATTGATTACCCAGAATCGACCTCGCGAGGTCGTCGCCGACGAGACTGCCGCGATCCAGAGCTGGCTGCGGTCGGAAGCGGCAAACCAGATACTGAGATGAAGCTGGAGTGATCGAGCGTTTGGAACCGAACGCACACGTTGGAGACTGAGCGAGTTTCCGTAGCTGCCGGAAAGCGATGGATCTCCAATTGAGGTGCCGCTCGCGCTCCTGTTGTGGGTTCGGCTTTAGCCGAACATGTTCTCAATGTGGCGCGATCCTCGATCACGAACACAGCACCAGCATCTCGGGGCAGTGCAGGACGCGTTACTGCCTGCTTCGCCGCAATCTCTAGAGCGGAGCGCAAAGACCGCTCAGCGCCTCCGCGAAATCTGGCGGCTTAATGATGAGTGCATCGCAGGCAAGATCCTCCAGTACGTCCTCTGCCGTGCTGCCAATGAACGCGCGTTTCCATCCCCGCCGCGACAGTGCGCCCATGACGACGATGTCAGCACGTAAATCTTTGGCGGCCTGCGGAATGCACTGCATCGGGCCGCCGAGCTCGACATGAATGTGAGCCGGCCCAACACCGAATTCGTCGGCCAGCTTCGCGATGTCGGACAGCCTGCTGCCGCGTTCGCGCTCCAGGTCGCTTTCCGAAAGGGCCAGCGCCGAAGGCGGATCGACGCCAACCGCAGCGGCGATGATCGCTGTGGGAACGAATGCATGCAGCACGTGCAGCTCGCCCTGCAGCTTGCTGCTGAAAGCTGAGGCCATTTGCATGATGCAGTTGTCCAGCAACGCTGGCTTGTCGTTGACGTGAGTCGGGTCGACAGCAGCCAGAATGGTCGGAGGTTGATGCCATACCTCCGCTTTGGTCAGTAGCAATGGAACGGGGCACGCTCGAATGAGTTGCCAGTCCGTGTTGGTCAGCAAGGTGCGCTTGAGAAGCGAATGATGGTGCGTCTGCTTGACCACCAGTTCGGCCGTGGTCCGCGACATCTTGCGCACCAGTTCTTCTGAGTACGACTCAGCAAACCCCACCTCGGTGACGACGTCGAGCCCCTGAGCGCGCAGTGGTGCAGCGAGGCGCTCGAGCACTGTGGTGAGATTCATCGAATCGCCGATCGTCGAGTCAGTCGCGCGATTGACGAATCGTGCCTCTCGTTCAGCGCGCGTTTCGCAGGCGTACAGCTCAACGCGGGCTGAAAGCCGCTGAGCAAGCACACGCGCCTTGTCAACGGCGGGTTGAATGGTGCTGGTCGGATCGACGACGACGAGTATGTTGCTGATCGGGTTCATGGCGACTGTCACTCCGTTCCAGTGCTTCTAAAAGTTATGCACGTAGCAGGAGCACCGGAACATCCGCGCCGCGAAGAACCATCTCGGCATCGCTGCCAAGAACGGCACGACGAATACCGCGTCGTCCATGAGTTCCCATCACGATCAGATCGGCACGCCAACGCTCTGCTGCCTTCAATACAAGTTCAGCGACGCTGCCACCGATCGTCTCGATCAGCTCTGACTCGACCTCCAATCCCACCTGTTTCACCGATTCTTCAGCCTCGTCCAGGACCTTGCGGCCGTTGACCTTGAGTGATTGAAGCAAAGGTTCGTAGAGCACGACGGGAGTGGATGCAGGATCGAATACGAACTCGTCGACGACGTGCACCAGTTTCAAAGTTGCCTTCGTGCTCTGCGCCAACTTGACTGCTTCGATCAATCCTCGGTTGGATGCCGGACATCCGTCTACGGGCACGAGAATTCTTTGGTACATCGGTGTTCTCCGTTGAATTCGCGCTGACGTCGATGATCACGTGGACGAGGCCCGGTGAACCACTCGCATGTCACTCATCGCTGCGGCGTCGGGTCCTGACCCGCTGCGGGTCGTTGAAGCAGCGCTACGTAATCGGCTAAACGCGCAGTCATGACTCGTGTGGCCGCTTCCGCGTCCGGGTCGCCGAGACGTGCACGACTCAATTCCTCGCCCCAAAACGGCATCTCGCGCGTGCCATGCCCTGCGAGAACATGACGTCCATCGATGATTCGCTCGACCAGATCGCGAGGGAAAGTTCCGCCATGCCGCTGCGCGATGAGGCTGATGTCCGGAGCTTCCGCCTTCAAGGATGCAGAGACGGGACCGTCGCCTCGACCCGTCTCGCCGTGACACGCAGTGCAATACCGCGCGTAAAGCTCTTTGCCTGACATGGAGACGGGATCATCGGCGGCGGGCAACGCTGCAGAGACGTGTAACAGACCCAGAAGAATCACAATCCGCATGTTCATGGCTGTTGCACCGAACGCAAATACTCCACCAGACGATCGATCATTGAGTCGACGTTTGCGCGTTGCGCCGAACCGTCACCCGTCGAGGAGTCATAGAGCTGCCAGCCCCAGACGGGCATATCGCGAGCACCATGCGCTCTGTGGTCCCAGCGGCCATCGATGGTTCGACGAACGTCTTCGGCTGGAAATTCGCCGCCATCGCGATGAGCGATCAAGGTCAGGTCGGGAACGCCAGTTTTGATCAGCGATGCAACCGGCCCTTGTCCACGTGCATCCAGACCATGGCAACTCGAGCAGAGTTTTTGATAGAGCTCGACTCCACTCAAGGATGCGACCTGCGGTTCTGGTGTCGACTGACACGCAGCAAGCAAGATCGCAGTCGCGACAATCAGCCCCGTCCTGCTCTCAGTGCTCATTGACGCGCTCATTGCGCATGCCTCGAGGTTAGGTTGATCCGGTTCAGGGGAAAATGTTCGTTCGTGCCGCTTTGTCCGTGCTGGAGGAAATCACTGTTCAAGACTTGCGCTACACGTCGCGGCGTTCCCAGATCGCTCCAGCCGCATGCGGGAGCACGCAGAACACGAAGATGCTCCGGACACCGTTGCAGCACATCGCTTGAAAAATCCAGGGGCGGCACTGTCTCGAGCATCTCGGCCAGATCCGCCTCTGAGGCTTCACGACCGGCGATCGCACGTTCGAGCAAAGAGAGTTGCGAGACGAGGCCCGGATGGAGTTCATGAAACATCTGTAGCAGTGCACGCGCCGGTGCCGCGAAGATGAAGGAGTTCCACAATCCACCTTGCATGATGGCAAGACGCGCCTCCGTCACATTCGGCTTTTCCAGGAACTCACCCACTTTGCAGGGATCGCAGCTCCACGTTTGCGATGGGATGATGTAACCCAGCTCGGTGTCGGCCTCATCAGGCTCGATGCCGACCAACACGATCCAATCCCTCGCCGAACTGGCTGACGACATGGCCTTCTCAATACTGACCGCGAGCAGAGACTCGTCGCGTACGAAGTGATCTGAAGGCAGGACCAGGACTGTCGCATGCGGATCGCGGCGAGCGATGGCGAGAAGCGGGAGAAGGATGCCCATCGCGGTTCCGCGGGTGCCTGGCTGGACGATGATGTTGCGCGGCGGGAGAGTAGATAGTTGCGGCTTCCACCATCGTTCGTGCTGCGCCGTCACAACCACACATGTGCGTTCTGTCGGCGCAATCGCGGCTGCGCGACGCAAAGCATCGTGCAGAAGAGATGATCCGCCCGTGAGAGAGCAGAACTGCTTTGGCACACTGGTTCCCGCGCGCGTGCGTGTGAGCTCTCGCAGTCGAGTTCCTTCTCCGCCCGCAAGAATCAATGCCCAGTGATGTGGGTCATGTGGCATTCGCGCGAGTCTCCGTTATGACGATCCTTGTCTCTGAAGATCTCACCGACTGAGGTGCGGCGCAGCTGTGAGTGCCCGAGAGACACTAGGTGGATCAACGGAGGTGAGGTCTCGAAAAATGACACGAACAGCACCACGTCCTGCAACGTTCCGATGCCTCTTCATCTTCGCTGTCGTCTGGACCTGAAGTTCGAAGGTTGCCGGCCACTCTCCGTGCACATAGCTCGCGTTCTGGTGAGTGCAAGCGATGGACTGATGATCACGCAACCTGTGGGAGACCGCATGACGATAACCCCTGCTCGATGTGCACTTATCCATTCGATTTCATGCACGTACCCAAGCATACTTCGCTGCAGGGGAAGAACCGCTATCCGAAGACAACGAGCGAAGGGTCAGCAGTTCCGGCACAAGTCAGACAAGCATTACTCAATCGGATTCCGACATGACTTACAGCTTCATCGTTGAGAAGAAACCGACCTACCTGATCGCGAAAGGACAGGGTGAGCTGACTGAGGCAAACGCACGCCGGTTCTTGATCGATGCGTATCGGGCCTGCGTCGAGCACAACATGGACCGTTTGCTGGTCGTGATGAGTTTTATCGGAAATTCGTTAGGCTTCGGGAGTGTCTATTCCGTCATCGCGGAACGCAGTCACGACGGATCGATGCTCAAGAGCATCGCGTATGTCGATCACAATCCCGCACACGCAGGCGAGACCGCTGAATTCGCGGAGACGGTCGCAATCAATCGCGGCGTCAACGTTCGACTATTCGAGAGCGTCGCTGCGGCAGAGCGTTGGCTGCAAGAGGACGATGCTGCACAGTCCCAGTCGTGACCCTCGGTGCACGGCGAGGGGGTATCGACATCGAGGCGCAGCCTCGGGTCCGGCGGCTCACGCGTGCCACATAGATGGTGGCGCTGCTCGAGTGATGGTGCGCAGCTATTAACGTGGG
The DNA here is from genome assembly GCA_045810085.1 of Povalibacter sp. Taxonomy (GTDB): domain Bacteria; phylum Pseudomonadota; class Gammaproteobacteria; order Steroidobacterales; family Steroidobacteraceae; genus Steroidobacter. Next base: position 5,757 of record JBJMWN010000071.1, read on the forward strand.
AAACTCTAGCTGAAGGTACGTCGCTCTCCTTCCAGGACAACCACACTTCGCGGTTGCATTACATACCGATCTACTACTGCAATCCGTGCCTGCGAGTCCAGCGCAATGTCGGCCGGAGATTCACGCGCGGTGTCGATGACCAGCTTCCACTCGTATTGAGCCATCACTGGAACGTGCACAGTGCGCGATTCCCACCACATGTTAAGAACCACATGAAGCGGCGGCTCTTCTGGTGTGACTCCCGCAAGCGTGAACGCGAGTAGTCGCGCGTCGGGATCGTGCCAGGGAGGATCCTTCAGTCTTTCGCCATGCCACTCGATGTCCGGCATGAGTGAATCCGCCGCCGTACTGCCGCTCAGAAAGCTGCGTCTATGAAGGCTGGGATGGCGTTTACGAAATGCGATGAGCTCACGCGTAAATTGCAGCATTTCGCGATTCGATTCCGTCAGTCCCCAGTCGAACCACGACATCTCGTTGTCCTGAGAATAAGCATTGTTGTTGCCTTGCTGACTTCGCAGCACTTCGTCACCGGCGAGGATCATCGGCACGCCCTGACTCAAAAACAAAATCGCCAACAGATTCTTGGCCTGGCGTCGGCGCAGCTGGAGAATCCCAGCATCGCGCGTGTCGCCTTCTGCTCCACAGTTCCAGGAGAGATTGTCGTTGGA
>JBJMWN010000072.1:0-33178 GCA_045810085.1 Povalibacter sp.
CGAAATACGGCAGCATGTTCTTGTCGACGAGCTGACGGACTTTTGATGGATCCTTCGCGTACTCGGAGCGATGAGCATCGAGATCCTTCAGAGTCTGTTGTGCAACTTTGGTCACGAGTTCATACGGCCCCAGCTGCGCCGCATCTTCGGTGGCCGAACCAGTCATCGGAAATCCAAACAGCAGCGCGCTGCACATCGCGACCGCACCGAACACTCTTCGATTCATCATTTCTTTGACTCCTCTGCGGGCTGTTGTGACTTGCCCGAATCGCTGCTGCGATTGCTGAAGCTGGCGACCAACTGGTTGATCAGGTTTTCGAGAACCAACGCGTCCTGAACAAGGTCGATGCGATCACCATTCTTCAAATATTCCTCTGCGCCACCCGCGGTGATGCCGATGTACTGACCGCCGAGCAAACCGGAGGTCATGATCGCCGCATCACTGTCCTTCGGAATCTGGTTGTATGCCGTGTTGATCTTCATCTGGACCACCGCCTTATAGGCGCTTTGATCCAGCTTGATCGACTCGACTCGACCAATCGTCACACCTGCCATGGAAACCGCAGCACCCACTTTGAGGCTGCCGATATTCTCGAACCGCGCCTCCACGCTATAACTCTTGCTGTCGGTCGAGAGTTCTCGGTTCGTGATTTGCGTGACCAGAAAGAACAAAGACGCAAAGCCGAGCAGCACGAACAGCCCGGTGGACATTTCTATGGTGCGTGTTGAACGCATATTGACCTCAAATCCTCGTAAAACGTCTCAGCGCAGCATCACTGCGGTGAGCATGTAATTGAGCATCAGAACCAGTACGGCCGAGATGACCACAGTGCGAGTCGTCGCGCGGCCCACGCCCTCTGCGGTCGGAATTGCGGTGTAGCCCTCGTAAACGGCGATCAGGCTGCAGGTCAAACCGAAGACACAGCTCTTCACTACGCCATCGGTCACATCATCGATGCTCACTGCAGCTCGCATCTGTGACCAGAACGATGCAGCCTCGACACCGAGTTGCTGGACCGCGACCAGCTGTACGCCATACAAACCAATGCCGATGAAGATCATCGCGAGCAACGGCAATGAAATGAGTCCACCCAGAAATCGTGGCACTGCGACACGCAGCACTGGATCGACGGCCATCATCTCCATGGCGGAGAGTTGATCGGTGGCCCGCATCAGGCCGATCTCCGACGCCAATGCTGTACCCGCGCGCCCGGCGAACAGCAATGCCGTGACCACGGGACCGAGTTCTTTCAACAGAGCAAATGCTGCACCGACGCCGAGAGATTCTTCGGCTCCGAAGCGCTGCAACACTTCGTATCCTTGCAGCCCAACGACAGCACCGATGAACACGCCGCAGATCATGATGATGACCAGCGACAGAGCGCCGCTGTTGTAGACCTGCTCGATGATCAGTCGTGGACGGGTAAGGGCACGCGGCACATGCGCCAGCATTCGCAGCAGAAACAACGTCACCGCACCGACGGCCACCAGAAACTCACGCAGATTGTCGAACAGCTCCCGCAACGTCTTCATGCATCTTCCGATAGAAGCTGCGTGAAGTAGTCAGGCGCGGGGCTGTAATGAAACGCGACCGGGCCGTCGGCGAGACCGTTCATGAACTGATGCACGATTTCTGAGTGATGATCTTTCAAGTCGACGAAGCTGCCTGATGCGACAACCTTGCCGCCTGCGAGCAGATAGCTCGTGTCTGCCAGGATCGAGAGTTCTTCTACGTCGTGCGAGACGACGACGCTGGTGATTCCCAATGCATAGTTCATCTGGCGCACGAGCCGGACGATCATGCCCATCGAAATGGGATCGAGCCCAGTGAAGGGTTCGTCATAAATCAGCATCTCGGGATCTGTTGCCATGGCTCGCGCGAGTGCCACGCGTCGCGACATGCCGCCTGAAAGCTCAGCAGGTGTAAGTCGCGCGGCGCCACGCAGCCCGACCGCTTGCAACTTGGTCAGAACGATGTGGCGAATGAGCTCATCAGGAAGATCCGTGTGCTCGCGCAACGGGAATGCGACGTTCTCGAAAACATCCATGTCAGTGAGCAGTGCGCCATTCTGAAACAACATACCCATGCGTAAACGCAACTGATATAGCTCATTGGTCGAGAGCTTTGAAATGTCGACGCCATCGAACAGGATTTGTCCTCGGTCGGGACGGAGCTGTCCCGTGATGAGCCGCAACAATGTGGTTTTGCCGGTACCGCTCGGTCCCATCACGGCCGTGATACGGCCGCGAGGGATCGAGAGGTTCAATCCGGAAAAGATGGCGCGATTGCCAACCGAGTAGTGGACATCGCGGATCTCGACGATGTTATCGGTGGTTGCGGGTCGCGGCACCTGGGTTTGCGTGATTTCCGATTGCACCATACAGCCTTGTTATTCGCCTTCCTGAGCGGGGGCAGAAGGCGGCTTACGCCGCCTCCTGCTCAAGCTTGGCCGTATAGCTTCCGGTCTGCGCGAGACTGGTCAGTCGAGCACGACGTGCGAAAGCTTTCTGACCTGCGGTGAAGCTCTCGGGTTTGCCACCCCAAGCTTTGAGCGCTTCGTCCTGCAACGCACGGCCATACGAGAACGTGAGTGCCCATGGCAAAGGTCCCATCTGATTCATCAGGTTCAGATGTTCGGTTGCTTCTGCAGCGCTCTGACCTCCTGAGAGGAACGCGATGCCCGGTACAGCACTCGGCACATAACGCTTGAGCACGCGCAGCGTCGCTTCAGCGACTTGTTGCGCATTGGCCCGATTCGAGGCCTTCTTCCCGGAAATCACCATGTTGGGCTTCAGGATCATGCCTTCCAGATGAATCCGATGTGAATGCAGAGCAGAGAACACCCGTGACAACGTTTCCGCAGTGACTTCTTCGCAACGCTCGATGCTGTGCCCACCGTCCATCAGCACTTCCGGCTCGACGATCGGCACGATGTTGGCTTCCTGGCACAGCGCGGCATATCGCGCGAGTGCGTGTGCGTTCGCTTCGATCGCGAACTGCGTGGGAATGTTTTCGCCAATGTCGATGACCGCACGCCACTTCGCGAATCTCGCGCCCAGGCCGTAATACTCGGCGAGGCGCTCGCGCAATCCGTCGAGACCTTCGGTGATGGTCTCACCCGGGAAATTCGTCAGAGGCTTTGCTCCGGTGTCCACCTTGATGCCGGGTACGATGCCCTGCTTCGAGAGGTACTGAGCGAAAGGAACGCCTTCCTTGGTTTTCTGGCGCAGCGTTTCATCGTAGAAGATGACGCCACTGATGTAGTCGGCTGCCTTGGGCGCCGTAAATAACATCTCGCGATAGCTACGACGCGCCTCCTCGGTCGATTGAAGACCGATCGAGTCGAAACGCTTCTTGATCGTTCCGCCCGATTCGTCGGCAGCCAAGAGCCCCTTGCCCTTCGCAACCATTGCCTTGGCGGTGGTCTCGATTTCACTGCGATTCATACGTCCTGCACCTCTTCATGTGTTTTTGCGTCCGGACCCAAGACGGCCTTGAAGGCATATGGGGCTTCAAGGGGGCGCGTAGGATAACAAAATCACTCTCCCTCACCGCGCCGGCCGCGCCGACGTATGTGCTCGCATGTCGTGAGCATCAGACAGTGCTGACAGAAAAAGTGCCATTTGGTTTTGCGCCGCTGGCCTCATACAGGCTATAGGACTAGAATAGTCCCATATCTCTGGTGTCCCCTCAGCCCATGCTTCGTATCAGCAAACTCACTGACTACGGCACGATCATTCTTGCCCACCTCGCCTCGCATTCCGACCAGCAATTAGCGGCTGCGGAAGTGGCGGAGCGGACGCGTATTGCGTTGCCGACGGTGAGCAAGCTGCTCAAATCGCTGCAACGAGCTGGACTCGTCACCTCAACGCGTGGCAGCCACGGGGGTTACCAACTCGCGAGACCCGCCAGCGAAATAACTGCCGTGAAGATCCTCGATGCGCTCGAAGGTCCATTCGCCATTACCGAATGCAGCGGAGAGCACAGCAGTTGTGGTCTCGAATCCAATTGTCGCGTCGGCCATGTCTGGCAACGCGTCAATGGCGCGATTCGACGCGCATTGAATGACGTCACGTTGGCGCAGCTTGCCGGCATTGAACGCGGTAGCAGCACCACCACCATCCCTATTTCGCGTATTTCGCGGCTCACGCACGAGTGATGCCTAGTCCCATGGCCAGCAATCCACAAACCGATCCCGCCCTTGAGGCCCTGATGGGCCAGAAATATCGTCACGGATTCGTGACGGATATCGAATCGGACACGGTGCCGCCGGGTCTGAACGAAGACGTTGTTCGTCTGATTTCGCGCAAGAAGCAGGAACCGGAGTTCATGCTCGAGTGGCGGCTGAAGGCGTTTCGTCACTGGCTCACCCTGCGTGAGCCGAACTGGGCACACCTGCGAGTTGCGCCCATCGACTATCAATCGATCTCTTATTACTCGGCGCCCAAGTCGAAGGCGAACGCGCCCAAGAGCCTTGAGGAAGTCGATCCGAAACTTCTGGAGACGTACGACAAGCTCGGTATTCCATTGCACGAACGGGCGCGGCTCGCCGGCGTCGCCGTGGACGCGGTATTCGACAGTGTCTCTGTTGCGACCACGTTCAAAGAGCGGCTGGCGAAAGCCGGCGTGATTTTCTGTTCGTTCTCCGAGGCCGTGCGGAATCATCCAGAGCTCATTGAGCGCTATCTCGGCAGCGTGGTGCCTTACACCGATAATTATTTCGCGACACTCAATTCCGCAGTGTTCTCTGACGGCTCCTTCGTCTATGTGCCGAAAGGGGTGCGTTGCCCGATGGAGCTTTCGACGTACTTCCGTATCAACGCTGCGAACACGGGCCAGTTTGAGCGAACGCTGGTCGTTGCGGACGAAGGTGCGCATGTGAGCTATCTCGAAGGCTGCACAGCACCGATGCGGGATGAAAATCAGTTGCACGCTGCTGTCGTGGAACTGGTCGCGCTCGAGAACGCGCAGATCAAATACTCGACGGTGCAGAACTGGTATCCGGGCGATGAGAATGGGCGTGGTGGCATCTATAACTTCGTCACCAAACGCGGCGAGTGCCGTGGTGCGAATTCACGCATCAGCTGGACCCAAGTCGAGACGGGTTCGGCGATCACATGGAAGTACCCGAGCTGCGTGCTGACCGGCGCGAATTCCGTGGGCGAGTTCTATTCCGTCGCGGTGACGAACAACTACCAGCAGGCGGACACGGGCACGAAGATGATTCACATCGGCCCGAACACTCGCAGCACCATCGTTTCGAAAGGTATTTCCGCAGGTCACGGCCAGAACAGTTATCGCGGGTTGGTAAAGATCCTGCCGACCGCAACCAACGCACGCAATTTTACCCAGTGCGACTCCCTGCTGATGGGCGATGAATGCGGTGCGCACACCTTTCCGTACATGGAAGTGCGCACGCCCACTGCGAGCGTCGAGCATGAAGCCACGACCTCGAAGATTGGTGACGATCAGTTGTTCTATTGCCTGAGCCGCGGCATTTCGGAAGAAGACGCCGTGAACATGATCGTGAACGGCTTCTGCAAAGTTGTGTTCAAAGAACTGCCGATGGAGTTCGCGGTGGAAGCTCAGAACCTGCTTGCGGTCAGTCTGGAAGGCGCTGTCGGTTGAGCGTCGGAATATCGAGTCGGAGTTTGGAATGCTGAAGATCGAAAATTTACAGGTTCGCGCGGGCGAGAAGTTGATCCTCAAGGGTCTCAACCTCGAAGTGAAGGCCGGTGAGGTCCACGCCATCATGGGCCCGAACGGGTCTGGCAAGAGCACGCTGGTCCAAGTGCTCGCGGGTCGTGAGGGCTACGAAGTCATCGGCGGTTCAGCCACGTACAACGGCAAGGATCTGCTGGCCATGGCGCCTGAAGAACGCGCACGCGAAGGCGTCTTCCTCGCGTTTCAGTATCCAGTCGAGATTCCGGGCGTGAACAACGTGTATCTGCTCAAGGCTGGCCTGAATGCGATCCGCAAACATCGCGGCGAACCTGAAGTCGATGCGTTCGAGTTCCTGACGCTGGTTCGTCAGAAAATGAAGCTGATGCAGATGGACGAGAGCTTTCTCAATCGTGGAGTGAACGAAGGTTTCTCTGGCGGTGAGAAGAAGCGAAACGAAATTTTGCAGATGGCTGTGCTGGAGCCTTCGCTTGCGCTACTCGATGAAACAGATTCGGGTCTCGACATCGATGCGTTGCGCGTAGTCGCGAGTGGCGTGAACAGCCTGCGTCGAGCAGATCGCGCGATCCTGATGGTCACGCACTATCAGCGGCTGCTGGACTACATCGAACCCGACCGCGTTCACGTGCTTTCGGGCGGTGAGATTTTGAAGAGCGGTGATAAGTCGCTGGCCCTCGAGCTCGAAAAACGCGGTTACGACTGGGTCAAGCAGGAAGCCGCGGCAGCATGAATGCGTTGGCCACAAAGAACGTAGCGACAGCAGTCGAGCGTTACCGTGCGCTGTTCGATGCGCATTTCCGCGATGAGAATGCGCTCACTGCACTGCGACGCGCAGCGCTCGAACGATTCATCGACGCAGGCTTCCCCACTCAGCGCGACGAGGATTGGAAATACACCAACCTGCGCCGACTGGAGTCGCGAAGTTTTTCGATGGCGGAAGCTGCACCCGTTGCTCCTGATCAGAATCGCTGGATCGCAACTGCAGGCGCCCGAATCGTTCTCGTCAATGGCCGTGCGGTGGCCACTCTCGGTGCGGCGTACGCGCAACCCCCAGGCGTGACCGTGCTCGGCCTGGGACAGTGGGCAATCAACAATCCGGATGAAGTTGCCGAGTTTCTGGCCAGGCGCACCGATTTCAGTAAGTCGGCGTTTCATGCGCTGAACACCGCGTTCTTCGAGGATGGTGTGGTGGTCGATGTTGCCGATCAAGTCGTGCTCGATCAGCCCGTCTATGTGGTTCACCTGTGGACGAACGTGGCGACTCAGGCGATGAGTCATCCCAAAATCTTTCTACGCGCGGGACGCAACAGCCAGATCACATTGGTGGAACATTACCTGAGCGACGGATACGCCGAATCGTTCACTAACACAGCGGTGAGCCTGGATCTGCAACCGGGCGCTCGCGTCGCTCACTACAGACTGCAGCAGGAATCAACGCGTGGGTTCCATATTGGTAACGTGGAAGCACGGCTCGACAGCGATAGTCGCTATCTCTGTCATGACATCGCGCTGGGCGCAGCAGTTGCGCGCACCAACATTACTGCCACGCTTCTCGGCACAGGTGCAGAAGCGCAGCTTCGAGGTCTTTTCGCGCCGAAAGCCGCACAGCACATCGACACCTACACCCTTGTTGATCATGTGGCCGCGCACACCGTGAGCAATGAGGAGTATCGCGGCATCGCAGCGGATCGTGGCCGCGGCGTGTATCGCGGCAAAGTCATCGTTCGCAAAGATGCGCAGAAGATCGATTCGCGTCAGTCGAGTCGCAACCTGTTGCTCTCGCCGACTGCCGAAATCGACACGCGGCCCGAGCTCGAGATCTATGCCAACGATGTGAAGTGCAGCCATGGTGCAACGACAGGACAGCTCGACAGCACTGCCCTCTTCTATCTGCGTTCGCGTGGACTGTCTGAAAGCGAAGCACGTGCACTGCTCATTCGTGCATTTGCGGAATCGATTCTCTCGAGCGTGGAACCGCAGTCCGTTCGCGAGTATCTGGAACGGCGCCTGAACGAGCGCTTCGCCAACGCAGAGGAATAGCCGCATGAGCGCTCATCCCATTTCAGCTCCCACGATTTTCGACGTGGACGCCATCCGACGTGACTTCCCCATTCTCCATCAGACAGTGAATGGCAAACCTCTCGTTTATCTGGACAACGCAGCGTCCAGTCAGCGCCCGCAACAGGTCATCGACGCGATCAGCCATTACTACGAGCATGATCACGCCAACGTTCATCGCGGCGTGCACACGCTCAGCCAGCGGGCGACCGATGCGTATGAAGGCTCACGCGATGTGATCCGACGCTTCATCAACGCGCGCGATACCAAGGAAGTGATCTTTGTCCGCGGCACGACCGAGGCCGTCAACCTCGTCGCTCAGACGTTCGTGCGGCCGAAGGTTAAAGCGGGCGATGAGATCCTGATTTCGGGTTTGGAACATCACGCCAATATCGTGCCCTGGCAACTCCTGTGCGAGCAGACCGGTGCAGTCCTCAAAGTGATACCGATTACGCCGACGGGCGAAGTGGACTTCACTGCTTTCGAAAAGCTGATCGGCCCCCAAACGAAAATCCTCGCGTTGGCTCACGTCTCGAACGCCCTCGGCACCGTGGTTCCCGTGGAAAAGTTCATTGCAGCTGCACGCAAGCATGGCGTGCCGGTTCTGCTCGACGGTGCACAAGCAGTGCCTCATGGAAAGGTCGACGTGCGCGCGCTCGACTGCGACTTCTACTGCTTTTCCTCACACAAGATGCTCGGCCCCACGGGGATAGGCGTTCTGTACGGACGTGAGGCCATTCTGCAGGCGATGCCACCCTGGCAAGGCGGTGGCGACATGATCCTCTCGGTGAGTTTCGAGAAGACCACGTACAACCAGCTGCCCTGGAAATTCGAAGCAGGTACTCCGCACATCAGCGGCGCTGTCGGACTTGCGGCGGCCATTCGATACCTTGAATCCGTCGGCATGGACCGTATTGCCCAACACGAGCATGCGCTGCTCGAGTACGCAACCGATCGGCTGCAGCAGATCGAGGGCTTGCGCATCATCGGCACCGCCGCGAACAAGGCAGCGGTCATTTCCTTCGTGCTCGAAGGCATTCATCCGCATGATATCGGCACCATCCTCGACACCGAAGGCGTGGCGATTCGTACCGGTCATCACTGCGCAATGCCGGTGATGGATTTCTTCTGTGTGCCCGCGACGGCGCGTGCTTCGATGGCGTTCTACAACACGTTCGATGAAATCGATCGACTGGTCGCGGCCGTCGAACATACCCAACGCATTCTGAGTTAGACCATGGATCTGAAGGATCTGTATCGCGACGTCATCGTCGATCACAATCGCAATCCGCGGAATTTCGGCAAGCTCGAACCAGCGGATGCGCATGCCGACGGCCACAATCCGCTGTGTGGCGATCGCCTGTCGGTCTACGTGAATCTGAATGGCGATCGCATTTCAGAAGTCAAATTCAGCGGCAGTGGCTGCGCCATTTCCGTCGCTTCAGCTTCGCTGCTGACAGAAGCGGTGAAAGGCAAAACGCGCGATGAAGTGAAGGATCTGTTCGAAGACATGCATGCCGTGCTCACGCGTCACGATGCGAATGTGGATCTAGAGAAGCTCGGAAAGCTCGCAGCGCTCTCAGGTGTACGCGAGTTTCCAGCACGCGTGAAATGCGCGAGCTTGTGTTGGCACACGCTGAATGCCGCTCTCGATCATGAGGCGCAGGCTGTCAGCACCGAATAACGACATCGACCACAGTGGCCGTGATCGCTGTGAACCCATCTCCTGAACATGTACAGACACGAACAAGTCCCTTTCACTCTGCAGCGCGACGTCGAAGCTGTGATGGTTCCAGCAGGCGTTCCAGTCACTTTGCGCGCGGACAAAACAGGCTTCATTACTCAGGCGCTGGGCGGCAGCTTCACCGTCTACATCGAAGGCAATCTGTTTCGCGTCGCCGGGCGTGATGCCGATGCCTTGGGCCAGGAGGTCGTCTCGGGACCGGAACTGCCGCCCAACGCAACCGACGAAGACGTGAAGAATCTGGTCTGGGATCAGATGCGCAGCTGCTTCGACCCCGAGATCCCGATCAACATCGTCGAACTCGGGTTGATTTATGAATGCGAAATCAGCCACGACGACGAGGGTCAGCGGATCGCTACGATCAAGATGACGTTGACCGCACCGGGTTGCGGCATGGGCGAAGTGCTGGTGCAGGACGTGAAGGACAAAGTCGAAGCGATCGCGACCATCAAGCGAGCCGACGTCGAGCTGGTGTTCGATCCGCCCTGGAATCAAAGCATGATGTCGGAAGCAGCGCGGCTGCAAACCGGAATGATGTGATCGCATGAGCTGGATTGCCGTTGCTCCTGCTGCGTCCGTCCTGCCCGGCGACTATGCGCAAATCGAAATCGACGGCGCGCTGGTCGCCGTGTTCAATATCGCAGGACAGTTCTATGCGATCGAAGATGTTTGCACCCACGACGGCGGCGAACTCGCAGGCGGTGCGATCGAGGGCGATGTCGTGATTTGTCCGCGGCACGGCGCTCGCTTCTGCCTGCGCACGGGCGCAGCGCTGACGCCCCCTGCATACGAGCCCGTTCGGACGTATGAGACTCGTGTCAACGAAGGCATCGTCGAAGTCCGCGCGTCCTGAATTCTTTTCGCCACAACTCATCACAAGGCCTCACCCACTCGATGCTGCGCCTCACGCTCGTTCGCCACGCGAAGACCCAGCCGGCCGCGGCCGGTCAGGAAGACTGGGACCGTGCATTGGAGGCACGCGGCCAGCACGATGCACCGGAAATGGCGCGACGATTGAAAGGCGAGCATGGCAAGCCCGACCGCATTATCTCGAGCCCCGCTGTGCGCGCGATCACGACAGCCAACATCATGGCGCGAGTGCTCGGCGTGGCAGCCGCGAAGATTACGCAGGATGAACGCATCTATCTCGCTTCACCCAAAATGATCATGGAAGTCATCCGCGAATCGGGCGATGCCTCACGTCATTTGATGATCGTCGGCCACAATCCCGGAATCACTGAATTCGCAGACAAGGTTTCTGCAGAACGCTCGCTCGATAACATGCCGACCTGCGCCTTCTACTCGCTCGAATTCGAGATCGAAAACTGGAGCGAACTGCAATGGAACAGCGGTTCGAACGCCGATTTCGATTATCCGAAGAAGACCTGATCGGACTCGAAGTAACCACAAAGAACACAAAGGTCACAGAGATCGAAACTGCTCCCACAGAGCCGACTTTCTCGTTTCAAACTTTGTGTTTTTTGTGTTCTCTGTGGTTACTCTCGATCTTGGTTTCTTTGCGTCACTCAGCCGCGATCGCCAACAGGCTCGCATTCCCGCCTATGGCAGCGGTGTTCACTGTGATGGTCTGTTCGGTCGCGAATCGATGCAGATAATACGGACCACCTGCTTTTGGTCCTGTGCCTGACAACCCGCGACCGCCGAATGGTTGAACTCCAACCACCGCGCCGATCATGTTTCGGTTCACGTAGACATTGCCGGATCGCACTCTCGAGGCGATGTAGCGAGCGGTCGCATCAACGCGCGTGTGAATGCCGAGCGTCAGTCCATAGCCCGTGCCATTGATCGCCTCGATCACGGCGTCGAGCTCACTCGCCTTGAAGCGAATCACATGAACGATCGGACCAAAGACTTCACGCGTGAGCTGCGACAGCGCGCTGATCTCCACCGCCACCGGCGTAAAGAAATTACCGCGCTGATGTTCGGGACCGAGTTGTCGCACGTGCTGCCAGCGAGCCTTTCGCCGAATCTCTTGGGCGTGTGTCGCGAGCATGCTGCAGGAAGGTTGATCGATCACGGGACCGACATCAGTCGCAATGTCGGCGGGATCTCCGATCTGCAGCTCTTCCATGTACCCGGCAAGCAGCTCCAGCACGCGCGAAGCGATATCTTCCTGCACAAACAACGCGCGCAGTGCGGAGCAACGCTGACCCGCGCTGTTGAATCCTGACTGCACTACGTCGAGTACGATCTGCTCGGGAAGTGCCGAGCTATCGGCGATCAACGCATTCTGGCCGCCGGTCTCTGCAATCAACACGGGAATAGCGCCCTCGCGATTCGCAAGCGAGCGATGAATCAGATGTGCGGTCTCTGTCGAGCCGGTGAAAGCCACACCGGCAATGCGTGCGTCCGCTACCGCGCGAGCGCCCACTGTCGCCCCATCTCCAGGCAGCAGATGCAGCACATCACCCGGAACGCCCGCCTCGAGAAGCAACTCAACAGCACGCGCCGCAATCAGCGGTGTTTGCTCTGCAGGTTTGGCGATCACTCCATTGCCTGCCGCAAGCGCCGCCGCAATCTGCCCGGTGAAAATTGCGAGTGGAAAATTCCATGGGCTGATGCACACGAACACGCCGCGCCCATGCAGCATCAGTTCATTGCTTTCGCCGGTCGGACCAGGCAGTACCAAAGGCGTATCAAACTCCGCACGAGCTCGCACGGCGTAATAACGAAGGAAATCCACGGCCTCGCGAACTTCAGAGATGCTGTCAGGCACGGTGCGCCCGCCTTCACGCACGCAGAACGCGACCAACTCGGCCAGGTGCTCCTCGTATGCATCCGCCGCACGCAGCAGAATCTGCGCACGCTCCTGAGCAGGTCTGTCGTTCCACTCCAGCTGGGCCGCGACAGCCGCATCGATGGCCTTCGTTACCGTGGCTGCGTCCGCAAATGTCACGCGACCGATGATCTCGTCGCGATTCGCCGGATTCGTCACCGTATGCGCGGCGCCTTGAATCCGTTTGCCTCCGACAATGGGCGCTGCGCTCCAGTTCTGCTGGCTGGCCGCGCGTACGCCTTCCATCAAACCCTTTAGTTCCGTCGGATCAGCGAGGTTCACACCTCGGGAGTTCAGTCGCTCGCGTCCGTAAAGCAAGCGCGGCGGCGGAATGCGCGGATGAGCTTTCGTCTCCAGGGCTTCCACCATCACCACAGGATCAGCGATGATTTCTTCGACCTTCGTATCAGCGTCGACGATGCGGTTGACGAAGGAAGTATTCGCACCATTCTCGAGAAGCCGACGAACCAGATACGGCAGCAGCTCTTCATGCGAACCGACCGGCGCATAGATACGGCACGGTACGTTGAACTTGTCGGGTCCGACGATCTGAGCGTAAAGATCCTCTCCCATTCCGTGCAGACGCTGAAATTCGAAGTTCCGATGTGTACCGGAGGCGAGCTCCATGATGGTCGCCACGGTCTGAGCATTGTGAGTAGCGAACTGCGGATAGATCGCATCACCCGCATCGAGCAGATCCCGCGCGCATGCGATGTATGAAACATCTGTATTCACTTTGCGAGTGAACACTGGATATCCGGATAGGCCGCGCTCCTGTGCGCGTTTGATTTCACTGTCCCAATACGCACCCTTCACCAGGCGAACGTTCAGTCTTCTGCCGCTCGACTGTGCCAATTGGATGAGGAAACGAATCACATCGGGCGCACGCTTCTGATACGCCTGCACCGCGAGACCAAAGCCCTGCCATCCTTGCAACTCTGGCGCGCGAGCAACGTGTTCGATGAGCTCGAGCGAAAGCTCGAGCCGTTCCGCCTCTTCCGCATCGACGGTTAGCGCAATACCTCCGTCGCGCGCGGCGACAGCGAGTTCGACCAATCGAGGCGCGAGCTCTCGATGGACTCGCTGGCGCTGACTGAATTCATATCGTGGAAACAACGCGGAGAGTTTCACCGAGATGCTCGGTGCCATCTCAGCGGGTGTGCCTTGCTTCACGCTGTCCGCAACCTCACGGATGGCCGCGTGATACGCCGCCATGTACCGCAACGCATCTGCACTCGTCAGCGCGGATTCTCCCAGCATGTCGAACGAATGCCGATAGAGTTTGTGATCGTCGGAATGTGATCGCTCCAGCGCTTCACGGATCGTGCGTCCCATCACGAACTGGTGGCCCATGATCCGCATTGCCTGACGGAATGCCGTTCGCAGAACCGGCTCACCCAACCGCCCCGCCACACGAGCGATGAACCCGCGTGGATCGTGCAGATCTTCGTCAGCCGGTCGCACGATCCGACCGGTGAGCATCAAACCCCACGTGGATGCATTCACGAAAAGCGATTCGGCTTCGCCCAGGTGTGCGGCCCAATCACCGCGCGTGATCTTGTCAGCGATCAGTTTGTCTGCAGTCGCATCGTCAGGGATGCGCAGGAGCGCCTCCGCGAGACACATCAGAATCACGCCTTCCTGCGAAGACAGGTCGTATTGGCGCAGAAAGGCATCCAGACCGCTGCGTTCCTTTTGATTCGCACGTACGCCTTCAACCAGATCACGTGCTCGAGCACTGATGCGTTCGCGTTGCGAGTCCTGCAGATGCGCACGCTGCGCCAGCATACTGACCAGCGATTCTTCATCACCCAGATAATTTCGGTTGATGGCTGCTGCGACAGAGTCACTCATTTTGCTGTTATCTCGTATACAAAGACCGCGAACGACAAATGATCAAGGCACTGACCGCCGATGCCACGAGAGTTGTACCCCAGCGGCTGCACTGCGCCAATCCAGAGTCCATGCATGGCGGCGAACATGCCCAAACAAAGAGTCGACACGTGGCTGCAATCCCGATTGCCCCGATCTCAGCGCAGCTTGCACCTGCACGCTGTCCAGCATCGGTATACATGCGACTGCTCATCGCACGCCTGCATCCCTGAATCTGTCTAACCACATTACAAAACTTCAATGATCCAGTGCGCCTGAAATACTGGGTGGAATCTCGCTGTGTCATTGATCGACGACACTAAAGGTGATTGAACTGTGAGGCGCGAGCCCCGATAACTAGCTTGTCGCACACGGAGAGACTACTGATGACCGATGCCGAATCCATCGCCACTCAAGTCACCGGCTCCAATTTCATGGCGGAAGTCGTGGAGGCTTCTGCGCACACACCCGTTCTGGTGGATTTTTGGGCGCCCTGGTGTGGCCCGTGTCGCCAGTTGATGCCTCTGCTCGATCGTCTCGCAGCGGAATACGGCGGTCGCTTCAAGCTCGCCAAGGTGAACACCGATGAGCAGCAAGAGCTTGCGCAGCAGTTGGGGATTCGCAGTCTGCCCACCGTCGTGCTCTTCAAAGATCGGACCAGTGTCGATCATTTCCTTGGCGTCATTCCGGAATCGAAGATTCGCGAGATGCTCGAACGGCATCTTCCTCAACTCTCTGATGCGCCGCTGGCGCAGGTGCAGAAGCTCAAGGCCGCGGGCGACTACTCCGCTGCTACGACTCTGCTGCAGCAACTGCTCGCGCGCGACTCCGAGAACATCGCGTTGCGAACCGAGAGTGCGGAACTCAAAGTGCTGGAAGGCGATGTCGACGGCGCTCGAGAGATTCTGCAGCAACTCCAGGCGGGCGAGCCGAATCATCCTGCAGTGAAGCGATTGGCTGCACTGATCACGTTCAGCGGTGTCATCGCACAGCAGCCCGACGTGCGAAGCCTCAAGGCTCAGGCTGCCAAAAACCCGCAGGATCTGGATCTGCGTCATGCGGTAGCGGTTCATCAACTGCTCGGTGGCCATGTGGAGCCGGCGCTGGAGACATGGCTCGACATGCTGCGCAATCATCGTCACTACGGCGAAGACCTCGCTCGTCGCAGTCTGGTGCTCGCGTTCGAAATGATCGGCGATGCAGATCCGATCGTTTCTCAGACACGCAAAGCGATGGCGCGGCTGCTGTTCTGAGGACCTGGATCTAACGCTCGTTTTTAGATTGACGGATGACGAGCACCTTGTCCTCAGCCCTCAACTGCGCTTGCGGATCGTCGATCGCGAGTTCATGGCCATTGCGGACGACGGCCACGACCAACGTGTCTTCGATATCGCGCGCGCGGCGTCCCACTTCCTGGGGCTTGACGTCGCGTTCGAGCAATACGATACGACCGTTCGCGCTGATCAGGTCCATCACGTAGTTGGAAAGTGCCGAGCTCTCGAGTGCCCCGGCCATCAGGATGCCGCCGACTCGGGACGGCAGAATCGTCGCATCGGCGCCGCTCTGTCGCAGCAGCTTCTCGTTTTCCGCTTCCTCCACGCGAGCGACGATGCGAATCGTCGGTGCGAGCTGGCGAGCGGTCAGCACGATCAGAACATTGGTGTCATCGCGCTCGGTGGAAACAAACAGCACCCGGGCAGTGGACAACATCGCTTCGCGAAATGTCTCTTCCCGAGTCGGATCTCCGAGAATCCCGATGAAGCCACGTTCGGCGGCTGCTTCCACCAGCGATCGATCGCTGTCGACGATCAGGATCTGGTGTTTCTCGATACCACGCTCGAGCAACTCGTGGGCGACACACGCTCCTGAGTGACTGTAGCCGCATACGACTACGTGATCCGACAGCCGCGATTGAAGCCTGCGCATACGCAAGTTCTCCATCAGTCGTTGCAACACGAGCTGATAAGTGGTGCCCAGAAAAATGAACCAGATCATCAGGCGAATAGGCGTGACCAGCACAGCATCGACAATGCGCGCGCTCGGCGTGACCGGCGCGATATCGCCGTAGCCGACCGTCGTGACCGTCACCATCGAGAAGTACACGACGTCCGTGAAGGACATGTGTCCATCATAGGTGTCGCGTAGTCCGTCACGTTCGATCCAGAACGCCAGGATCACGATGGCGTACATGATGAGTACAGCCGCCGCCCGGATCATCAGCGTGCGACGGACGCTCCATTGGCCCCCGATAAACAGGCGCTTGCCGAGACGTTCGTTCCTCTGCTGGAGGACCTGTCGGCTCGATGGATCCAATGGACTCACCTGTTGTTCCCGCGATTCGCCAGACGCGCAATGTCGTCGTTCGCACAACGCGCGTGACCGCATCAAAGATGCATAGCTCCGTGTGAGATGAACGGCGGGTTGCGCACGGCGAGTCCCGCACGGCGAGTCCGCACGACCGTTCAATCACGCTTCGGTCGTATAGCAGAATCTCGAGCTCTGGCTAGAATGCGGGCCATCCTTGGAGCCTGTTGTGACAAGCAAAAAGAACACCGCACTATTGATTGCGGCCGGCACAGCATTGCTCCTTGCGTGCCAGGTCAGCCACAGAGAATCTGCAGAACGTGAACAACACACCGGACATAGGATTCCAGTTGGGACTGGCCGACGTGCCATCGCGCGTGAGTCAGGCCAGATGAACTAGTGGCCTGTGTACCAACTGGTTGTGTATCAGGCCACGTATTCGGCACAGGGATGTGCCCGCCGCCTCAGGTGGCGAGCGAGGGGCAAAAGTCGCGCCTTTTGACCCGAGCAAAGACGCTCGTGACAGGACGTCCGAGTCGTCGCTCCTAACGGCTGCGGTTCACAAGCAGCTGTTACATGCCACTAGTTCAATCGCGCGCTGCTCTAGAGCAGATCGCGCATTCGATACCAAAGCATCGCGAGCACCAGTGCAGGTGTCCTGAGCATCGTGCCGCCTGGAAAATTCTGGTGCTGCAAGCGCGTGAACAGATCGAAGCGCTCTGCCTGTCCTGAAATTGCCTCGGCCACAAGCTGTCCCGCCATTCCGGTCAGCGCGATGCCATGGCCCGAGAAGCCCTGGAGATAGTAGATGTGGGGCGCGACCCGTCCGAAATCCGGTGCGCGACTCATTGTGATATCGACATATCCACCCCACGCATATTCGATCTTCACATCCGCGAGTTGTGGGAAGACGTTCAACATTCGTTTACGTGTTGCGCTCCGAGTGTCGAATGCATCGAGTCCCGAGTAGCTGACACGACCGCCGAACAGTAAACGGTCATCGGCTGAGCGACGGAAATAGTCGAGCACAAAGTTCACATCGGTGACGGCGATGTTTTCGCGAATCAGTTCGGTCATGCGCTCTCGGCCCAAAGGCTCAGTCGCGACGATGTACGTCCCGACAGGCATGATCCGGCCCTGGATTTCAGGGATTAATCCATCGATGTAAGCGTTGCAGCAGACTGCGACGTATCGGGCGGTCACTTTGCCGCTTGCGCATTGGACGACGGCCGGACTCTCTCGATCGATCTTCGTCGCAGGTGAGTTTTCAAAAATGCGTACGCCCGCCGTACGAGCAGCGTCGGCGAGACCGAGCGTGTAATTGAGCGGATGCAGATGCGCGCTGCCGGCATCGTAGAGTCCGGCGATGTACCGGTCTGTCGCGAGCAAAGATTGCAGCGCTCCCCGTTCCACGAATCGCAGGTGTGGGTAGTTGAACGTTTCTTCCAGCTCGCGTTGCTCCCGCCGCAACGCTTCTTCATGCCGAGCTTTGATTGCGACCTGCAATTGTCCCGAGTGCAGATCGCATTCAATCTTGTGGCGCGCAATACGTTCGCGCAGCAGTGCCATGGCATCGACAGTCACATTCCAGAGCTTGCGTGCATTATCGATACCGAGTGCATCGATCAGCTTTTGTTGGCCACTCGCATAGCCCACGATGGCTTGTCCGCCGCTACGTCCCGAGGCTCCCCATCCGATGCGCTGTGCTTCGAGCAGAACGACTCGATAGCCCCGCTCAGCCAGGTTTAACGCAGTGGAGCAGCCGGCAATGCCTCCTCCAATCACGCAAACATCAGCGTCTACGTCTTCTTCGAGGCGTGGATACGACGGATGTGGATTGGCCGATGCGGCGTAGTAAGAAGCAACGTGGCTCATGCGAACTCGACCAGCGTCAGCTCGTTGTGACGTACCAGGCATATTCGAGCGCAGAGACATGCGATTCGAATGCCTGGAACTCACCGCGTCGCGTCGTGACGAACAGTTGTTTGAAGTTCTCACCGAAATAATCAGCGATGAATGCGCTGCGCTCGAACGCCAGCGCTGCTTCGGGCCAGGTCAGTGGAAGTGTGGGTGGTGATTGCCGATACGCATTTCCGGCGAGCGGCGGTCCAGGATCCATCGAACGAGTGATGCCGTAGTGCATTCCTGCGAGCACTGCCGCGGTCAGCAGATACGGATTGGCGTCTGCACCCGCGACACGATGCTCGACCCGCCGATTCTCGGGTGTGCTTACGGGAATGCGCAGTGCCACGCCGCGATTGTTCAACGCCCATGTCGGATTCAGCGGCACGTAGGATTCGGATCGGTAGCGCCGGTACGAGTTGATGGTCGGTGCAAAGATCAGCATTGCATCCGACATCGTTGCCGCGAGTCCGCCAATGGCGTGATGCAACTTTGCGTTGCCGGCCGGTTGCTCGGATTCGAATATGTTCCTGCCGGACTGATCGAGCACGCTGACGTGCAAATGCGCGCCGCTTCCAGCCATGTCTTCATAGGGCTTCGGCATGAAGGTCGCCTCCATTCCATGACGTGTTGCCACGCCGCGGACCAGCCGCTTGAAACGAATGGCCTCATCGCAAGCCGCGAGAACATCCGGCGAATGCTGCAGGTTCACCTCGAACTGTCCGGGACCGTACTCGGCTAGTACTGTTCCAGCTGGAACCCGCTGCGCTGCGCACGCTGAGCTGATGTCCGCGAGTACCGCGGAATACTCATTCACATCGGACATCGAGTTAATTTGAGTGCGGTACTCGCGTCGACCCGTTTGTGGCAGGCGCGGCGGTTGAACGCGGCCCTCAGGCGTTCGCTCGACATCGAGGAAATAGAACTCCAACTCAATTGCGACGACTGGCCTCAGGCCTAGCTCGGAAAACCTCTTGAGGACACGGGCGAGTACATGGCGAGGATCGCCGTAAAACTCATCGCCGTCGTGATCGCGCATGCTGACCTGAAGTTGAGCAGCGTGCTCCCTGCACCAGGGCATCGGAACCAATGTTCCGGAAATCGGGATGCACGCTCGATCTGCATCGCCTTCGTCGAATCCGAGGTGGGTCTCCTGAACTGTTCCACCCTGGACATCGATCGCGAACATCGAACCTGGCAACAAGAATCCGCCGGCGTACACCTGCTCGAGCTCTTCAATGCTCACGCGCTTCCCGCGAGGCACGCCGCATAGATCGGCAAGCAGCACATCGACGAAGCGCGTATCTGGGTACTCGCGACGCAGTGCAGCGATCTCGGCAATCGAGCAGTTCGGTGCCATGCGGCGAGTCCTGTTTAAGATATAGGGGCGAAGATGCCCCGCGAAGTCGCCGGGAGAATACCGGCCGGCTGCGCCCCGGAGCAAGCGCTCCGGCGTTGTTAGCAGAGGCGCAAGTCGTTGTGAGGCCTGAAAAACAGCACCTGTGAGCGAGGTCGCTCGGGTAAGCGGTCCCGAAGTGTGGTTAAATGCCGCATCGATCGAACGCCGGTTCTTCTACCGGTCGTTAAAGATATTAAACGTTATGTCGGGCAAACCGCTCATCGGAATCCCAGCGGACCGCCGTTTGCTGGGGCACCACCACTTCCACTGCGTGGGTGAGAAGTACATCAACGCCGTAGCAGCCGGCGCGGATGCGCTTGCGGTCTTGATCCCCGCGTTGGGCGAGGCGCTCGACATGGAAGATCTGCTCGCGCGGTTCGATGGAATCCTGCTGACGGGTAGTCCTTCGAATGTCGAGCCGCATCGATATGGCGGTCCAGAGAGTGAGCATGGAACGCTCCACGATCCTCACCGCGATGCCACCACGCTGCCGCTTATCCCACGAGTCGTTGCTGCCGGAATGCCCATCCTGGCGATCTGCCGTGGCTTTCAGGAAATGAACGTCGCGTACGGCGGCACGCTCTGGCAGAAGATTCACGAGGTACCCGGCTTTGCGAATCATCGTGAAGACACGCAGGCGCCGCTGGACGAACAGTATGGTCCTGCGCACGAGGTCGAACTCGTGCCCGGCGGTTTCTTGCAGAAACTTGCCGGCGGTGAGCAGCGAATCAAAGTGAATTCATTGCACTCTCAAGGAGTGCAGACACTCGGACGCGATCTCGAAATCGAAGCACGGGCACCTGATGGCGTCATCGAAGCCTTCCGAGTTCGCAACGCACCAGCCTTTGCCTATGCCGTGCAATGGCATCCAGAGTGGAAGTTTCCCACCAATCCATTTTCGTACGCGCTGTTCGCTGCATTTGGCGCAGCTGCTCGGCATTACGCGAGTACTCGCGTGCGTAAGGACACTTTATGAGCGTCATCCAGCAATTCTTCAAAGAACATGGAATTTCCGAGGTCGAGGCCATCATTCCCGACATGGCGGGCGTGCCTCGCGGCAAGATCATGCCCGCGGCGAAGTTCGCCGAAGACGAAGGCATGCGTTTGCCGGAAAGTATCTTCCTGCAAACAGTGACGGGCGATTACCCGGACGACGATCGCGCGATCAGTCCGTCGGAAATCGACATCGTGTTGAAAGCCGATCCGAGCACGATCCGCGTCGTGCCCTGGACTGCCGAACCCACCGCACAAGTCATTCACGACAGCTTCTATTCCGACGGCCGTCCCGTGACGATGGCCCCGCGTTATTTGCTGCAGCATGTGCTCGAGCTGTACGCGCAACACGGTTGGGAGCCGATCGTCGCGCCCGAACTCGAGTTCTTCCTGGTCGAGCCGAACATCGATGCTGACTATCCGCTGAAGCCGCCGGTGGGCCGATCAGGTCGACCGGAGATTGGTCGTCAGGCGTACTCGATAGCCGCGGTAAACGAGTTCGATCCTTTATTCGATGACATCTACGCGTTCTGCGAGGCACAGGACATCGCCATCGACACGCTGATTCATGAAGACGGCGCGGCGCAAATGGAAATCAATCTGCTGCACGGTAATCCGCTTTCACTCGCGGACCAGGTCTTCTTGTTCAAGCGGACTGCGCGTGAAGCAGCGCTGCGCCACAAAATGTACGCGACGTTCATGGCCAAACCGATGGCGCGTGAGCCAGGCAGCGCGATGCATATCCATCAGAGCATTCTCGATCGTCGCACGGGCAAGAATATTTTCAGTGATGCCGAAGGGAAGCCGTCGCCGCTGTTCTTCTCGCACATCGCCGGGCTGCAGAAGTATTTGCCGGCAGCGATGTCATTGTTCGCACCGAATGTGAATTCGTATCGGCGCATCACTCGTCACCACTCAGCGCCCATCAATACTCAATGGGGCTATGACAATCGAACGGCTGGATTGCGCGTGCCGGTCGCGAATGCCGCGAATCGCCGCGTCGAGAATCGCGTGGGTGGCGCCGATGCCAATGCCTATATCTCGATTGCCGCGTCGCTCGCTTGTGGCTATCTCGGCATGGTCGAAGGTTTGAAGCCCACTGAACCTGTCACGGGCAGTGCATACGATTTGCCGTTCGGTCTGCCTCGCAACATCGAAGAGGCACTGCGACTGCTACGCGATTGTCGTCCGCTCATTGATATTTTGAGCGAGCGCTTCGTGCTGGCGTACGCGGCCGTGAAAGAAAACGAATATGAAACGTTCCTCCAGGTGATCAGCTCCTGGGAACGCGAGCACTTGTTATTGAACGTCTGATATTTGAGAAGAGATGATCGTACGGGCGTGACGACGCCAGAACGGATGTCGCTTGTCACCCCTGATTGATCGCCTCGAGGTCGTTATGCATTACGCACGTCGCTTACGCTAAGTACATGAGCCTGTCCGGGAACTCATTCATTCCTTCACGAAGCACCGCCGAATGGCAGGCGCTGGATGCTGCTCATTACATGCATCCATTTACGGATCACGCTGCGCTCGGGCGCAAAGGCACACGCGTGATCACTCGAGCCGAGGGCGTGTATCTCTACGACTCGGACGGCCGACAGATTCTGGATGGGATGTCCGGGCTGTGGTGCGTGAATCTGGGTTATGGACGTCGCGAGCTCGCCGAAGCTGCTTACAGGCAGCTGCTGGAACTTCCTTACTACAACAGTTTCTTTCAGGTCGCCCATCCACCGGCGATTGAGCTGGCGCGTCTGCTCGTCGAAGTCACTCCGCCACAATTCAACCATGTGTTTTTTACGGGTTCGGGTTCCGAAGCCAATGACACAGTGGTGCGCGCGGTGCGTCGCTACTGGGATCTGATGGGACAGCCGCAGCGCACCTTCATCATCAGTCGGAAGAACGCATACCACGGCAGCACCATGGCTGGCGCAAGCCTTGGCGGCATGGCGCCGATGCACGCTCAAGGGGGCCTGCCAATTCCAGGCATCGTGCATATCCGACAACCGTATTGGTACGGCGAAGGCGGTGATGTATCGCCGCAGGAATTTGGACTGATCGCGGCCAGAGCGCTCGAAGAAAAAATTCTCGAGATCGGGCCCGAACGTGTGGGTGCGTTCATCGGCGAGCCGATTCAAGGGGCGGGTGGAGTCATCATTCCGCCGGACACGTATTGGCCTGAGATTCAGCGCATTGTCGATCGATACGGCATCCTGCTCATTGCGGATGAGGTGATCTGCGGTTTCGGTCGCACGGGTGAGTGGTTTGGATCGCAGCTGTATGGCATCCGACCGGATCTGATGCCGATCGCCAAGGGCATGTCATCGGGTTACCTGCCAATCGGCGGCGTCATGATGGGAGATCGGATCGCCAAGACGCTCATCGAGCAGGGCGGCGACTTCAACCATGGCTTCACCTACTCGGGCCATCCGGCTGCCTGCGCGGTGGCATGTGTGACGCTGAACATCCTGCGCGAAGAACGTGTAGTCGAACGCGTGAAAACGGACATCGGCCCATACCTGCAACAGCGTTGGCGGGAGCTGGAAAATCACCCGCTGGTGGGCGAGGCTCGTGGCGTTGGCCTGATCGGCGCTCTGGAACTCGTGCGTGATAAGGACAAGCGACAGACCTTTGCCGATCCGGGTGAAGTGGGCACGCTCTGCCGCGACATCTGTATCAGCAATGGTCTGGTCATGCGGGCAGTACGCGACACCATGATCATTGCGCCGCCGTTGGTGATGACGCGACAGCATGTGGACGAGCTCATCGACAAGGCGTCACGTTCGCTCGATATGACCTTGGCCGAGGCTGGGCGACTCGGAAAGATCTAGGATCTCGAAGGTCCTCTCGCTATCGGTGGAGTCGGCGTCTGATCGGTCCATCCGATCCACCATCAAACAGCCATTTCGAATTCGTTCTGGTGCGCATCCGCTCGACCTCGCACCGTCATCGCCCCGCATACATTGTTATCGGCATCATGCTGAGCTACGGAGCGGCTTCCTTGTAGCCCGTCGACGGTGATCTGCGCTACGCTCGACGTGAGTCGCCGGTGCCAGTACGGGCCGGTCGGTATAACCACAGGGGAGATGTGTTCCGATGATCAATCCATTGCGTGTAGCCGTTAGTGCGACGGTCATGGCCCTGGCGCTTACGGCCTGCGGCAAGAAGGAAGAAGCACCGCAGTCTGCGCAAAACACGGCGCCTGCCGCCGAAGAAAAAGTCCTGCACGTTTACAACTGGTCCGACTACATCGCCGAAGACACCATTCCCAACTTCGAATCGAAGAGCGGAATCAAGGTGACTTACGACGTGTTCGACTCCAACGACACCGTCGAAACGAAATTACTGGCCGGCAACTCCGGCTTCGACGTGGTGGTGCCTTCGGCTTCATTCCTCGAGCGGCAGATCAAGGCCGGGGTGTTCCAGAAGCTCGACAAGTCACAGCTGCCGAATCTGAAGAACATGGATCCGGACATCATGCAGCGTGTCGGCCTGCACGACCCTAACAATGAGTACGCCATCCCGTATCTCTGGGGTACGACTGGCATCGGCTACAACGAGGCCAAGATCAAGAAAATTCTCGGAGACACTCCGCTCGATAGCTGGAATTTCCTGTTCGACCCGAAGCTCGCCGCCAAATTCAAAGACTGCGGCATTTCGGTCCTCGACGCTCCCGATGAAGTGCTCAAGACCATTCTTTCGTGGATGGGCCGCGACCCGAACAGTCAGAAGGAAGAAGACCTGGCTGCCGCGCAGGAAAAGCTCATGTTGATTCGCCCCTACATTCGCAAGATTCATTCTTCTCAGTACATCGACGATCTTGCGACGGGCGAATTGTGCATGGCCTTAGGCTGGAGCGGTGACGTCCTGCAGGCGCGTGACCGCGCAGCGGAAGCGAAGAATGGCGTGGTCGTGAAGTATGTGATCCCCAAGGAGGGTGCGATCGTATGGTTTGACATGCTGGCGATTCCTGCCGATGCGAAGCATCCGAAGAATGCGCACGAGTTCATCAACTATCTGATGGATCCGCAGGTCGCCGCGAACAACTCCAACTTTGTGAACTATGCGAACGGCAACGCGGCCTCGTTCGCGATGGTGAACGATGAGGTCAAGAACGATCCGGGCATCTATCCGACACCTGAAGTGAAGGCGAAGCTGTTTCCCTCGCTGGCTTACAACGAGCAGTTCACGGGTCTCATGTCGCGCATGTGGACCAAGTTCACCACCGGTCAGTGAGGTTGTTGCTGATCTGATGATGTTTGGCTGGACGGACGCCGATGTCCGTCCAGCATCTCAAGGCGAGCCGCGCCTTCACACTTAGAACAACGAGCCCCCAGCTCCCCATGGCAAGCAGCGCGCGACCCGAGAACAAGTTTCAACCCTGGAACGATCCACAGGCCGTTCCCTACGTCAGGATCGAAAGAGTCGTAAAGAAGTTCGGTGACTTCGTCGCGGTGAACGACGTCTCACTGAAGATCTACAAGCAGGAGCTCTTCTGCTTGCTCGGCGGCTCGGGCTGCGGCAAGACCACGTTGCTGCGCATGATGGCTGGTTTCGAAGATCCGACCAGCGGCAAGATTTTCATCGACGGCGTCGACATGACTGGCATCCCGCCGTACGAGCGGCCGGTCAACATGATGTTCCAGTCGTACGCGTTGTTCCCGCACATGACAGTGGAACAGAACGTCGCGTTCGGTTTGAAGCAGGACGGCCTGCCAAAAGCCGAGATCGCGACTCGCGTCGTGGATATGCTGAATCTGGTCAAGCTGGGTCAGTTTGCCAAACGCAAACCACACCAATTATCGGGCGGCCAACGCCAACGTGTCGCCCTGGCTCGATCGCTTGTGAAGCGTCCGAAACTGTTGCTGCTCGATGAGCCGCTTGGTGCGCTCGACAAGAAGCTGAGGGAGCACACTCAGTTCGAGCTGGTGAATCTGCAGGAGCAGCTCGGCGTCACTTTCGTGGTCGTGACCCACGATCAGGAAGAAGCGATGACGCTGTCATCGCGAATCGGTGTGATGAACGCGGGCGAAATCGTGCAGGTCGGTACGCCGAAGGACATCTATGAATATCCGAACAGCAAGTTCGTCGCGGAGTTTATCGGCAACGTCAACATGTTCCAGGGTCGCCTGATCGAAGACGAACCGGATCACGTACGACTCGACTGTGCGGAGATCGGCGGCACGATTTACGTCAATCACGGGGTGAGCACGCCGCCCGATGCAACGCTGTGGGCGGCCGTAAGACCTGAGAAGGTCCATATCTCGACGCAGCCTCCGCAGCAAAGCGACAACTTCACGCAGGGTGTCGTCAAGGAGATCGCATACATGGGTGACATGTCGATCTATCTGGTGCAGCTCGAAGGCGGCAAGATCGTACGGGTCACTCAACCGAACGCGTATCGGCATTCGGAAGATTCGATCACTTGGGATCAGTCCGTGTTCCTGAGCTGGCATCCCTCGAGTCCGGTGGTGCTCAGCGAATGATCGGGCGCTCGGAGCCATCGGGCAGCCATCGTCACAGCGCAGGCGCGCAGCTGATGTTGCGTGTACTCGAGAGCTTGCCTCCCTATCGATGGACCCGAGCGCGCTTGTTGCGCTGGGGAATTACCGGCCGCACCGCTGTCGTCGCAGTACCGTATTTCTGGCTGCTGTTTTTTTTCCTGGTTCCTTTCGTCATCGTTCTGAAGATCGCGTTCTCCGAGTCGCAGATCGCGATGCCGCCTTATCAGCCCTTGCTGCAGTGGACGCAGGGTCAGGTGCTGAACATCAAACTGAGCCTGAAGAACTTCGCCTTCCTGTTCGAGGATGCGCTGTACATCAAGGCGTATCTGAATTCACTGCGAATCGCTGCGATCTCGACGCTGTTCTGTCTGCTCATTGGTTATCCGTTGGCCTATTCAATCGCGCGTGCCACCTCGACCTGGCGCAACGTTCTATTGATGATGATCATTCTCCCGTTCTGGACGTCGTTCCTGCTCCGTGTGTATGCCTGGATCGGAATTCTGAAGAACAACGGTCTCATCAATAACCTGCTCACGTGGATGGGCGTGATCGATCAGCCCATCGTGATGCTGCAGACCGACTTTGCGATCTACATCGGCATCGTCTATTCGTACCTGCCGTTCATGATCCTGCCGTTGTATTCGACGCTGGAAAAAATGGATCTCACGCTACTGGAAGCTGCAGCGGATCTGGGTTGCCGGCCTTTCAAAGCGTTCATGAAGATCACGCTCCCGCTATCCATGCCGGGCATCATCGCGGGCTCGATGCTCGTGTTCATTCCAGCCGTGGGTGAGTTCGTGATTCCCGAACTGCTGGGTCCGGCGGGAACGCTGATGATCGGCAAGACACTGTGGACTCAGTTCTTTACGGCCCGGAATTGGCCGCTCGCGAGTGCCGTTGCCATTGCACTGCTGTTGCTTCTGGTCATTCCGATCGTGCTGCTTCAGCGCGCTCAGAATGCCGAAGCGCGGGGCGCGCATCGATGAGCCGTAACGTCTCGACGTTCCGAGTAAGTGCGCTGGCGTTCGGGTTCGCATTCCTCTACATCCCGATCCTGTCGCTGATCGTTTACTCGTTCAACAAATCACGTCTCGTCACGGTATGGGGTGGGTTTTCGACACAGTGGTACGGTCGGCTGTTCCACAACGATCAGATTCTCAATGCAGCATGGCTGTCGTTGAAGATCGCCTCGATCAATGCAACGGGCGCGGTCGTGCTGGGCACGCTCGCTGGGTTGGCGCTCGCGCGTTTCGGTCGCTTCGGTGGCAGGACGCTTTTGTCGGGTATGACCACGGCGCCGTTGGTGATGCCCGAAGTCATCACGGGACTTTCGCTGCTGCTGCTGTTCGTCGCAATGGAAGAACTCTTCGGCTGGCCTGGAGGTCGCGGAGTGACCACGATCACCATCGCGCATATGACGCTCACGATGGCTTATGTGACCGTCATCGTGCAGTCGCGGCTATCTCAACTCGATGACTCGCTCGAAGAGGCCGCGATGGATCTCGGGGCGCGGCCGGCGAAAACTTTCCTGGTGATCACCTTGCCGATCATCGCGCCCGCGTTGATCTCGGGCTGGTTGCTTGCGTTCACGATCTCACTCGATGATCTCGTGATCGCAAGTTTCGTGTCGGGTCCAGGCTCGAGCACCTTGCCGATGGTGATCTTCTCCAAGGTTCGCCTGGGTGTCAGCCCGGACATCAATGCGCTCGCATCCATCATGGTGCTCATCGTCACCATCGGCGTCGTCGTCGCAGGCTTTCTCATGCAACGGCAGGAAAAACGCCGCCAGCGTGACATGCAACTCGCCGCAGCGGGCGGCAAGTAAACGCGACTACATTTTTCGAAGCCGCTCGGTGGCAGCCTCGAGTGTCGAATCCTGTTTCGCGAAACAGAAGCGCACGACGTTCAGTTTAGGCGGCGACTGATAAAACACCGAGACAGGAATCGACGCCACACCCACTTCAGTGAGTAGTCGATCTGCGAACTCTGTGTCCGACTCATCACTGATCTCGCTGAAGTCCAGTAGCTGAAAATACGTTCCTGGCGAGGGTGTCCACTTAAATCGCGAGCCACGCAGCTGATCCAGGAACAAGTCACGTTTGCGCTGATAGAACGTGCTCAGCTCGTTGCTGTGTTGTGGCTGCTGTTTCAGGAATTCTGCAATCGCCAGCTGCAAGGGTGTCGCGATGCTGAAGGTATTGAACTGATGCACGCGTCGAATCTCGCGCGTGAGTTCAGGCGGCGCCACTGCGTAGCCGACACGCCAGCCTGTTGCATGCATGGTTTTACCGAACGAGAAGCTCACGATGCCACGCTCGTAAAGCTCAGGATGGCTGACGACGCTCTGATGTCGCGCGCCGTCATACACCATGTGTTCGTACACTTCATCGCACAGCACCATCGCATCAGTCGGGCGTAGTACATCCGCGAGTTGCTGTAGATCACCGTCCGACAGTGTTGACCCGGTCGGGTTATGCGGCGTGTTGATCATGATCATCCGCAATCGCGGTGTGACTGCCTCGCGCACTTGCTGCCAGTCGATGCGGAAGTCGGGTGGCTGCAATGGAATATGAATCGGGCGTCCACCGGCGAGGATCACTGCGGGCCCGTAAGAGTCATATGAAGGGTCGAACAGGATCACTTCGTCGCCAGGGTGAACCAACGCACTCACCGCCGAGAAGATCGCTTCAGTCGCTCCCAAGGTAATCGTGATCTCAGAGTCAGGATTGAGGTTGCGTCCATAACTTGCAGCCAGCTTGAGGGCGATTTGCTCGCGCAGTGCGGGCTCACCAGCCATCGGCGCGTACTGGTTATGACCCGAGCTCACGAATCTAGCTAACAGTTCTTTGAGCAGTTCAGGCGAGTCGAAGTCAGGAAAGCCCTGCGCAAGGTGAATAGCACCGAGTTCGCGCGCTCGCTGCGTGACCACAGTGAAAATCGTCGTACCGACGTGAGGAAGTTTGGAGCGGACCTTCATGCGCGAACTTGTAGGAATCGGGCGATCTCAGAAGCCTAGCAAAGGTTCTTGGCAGGGTGCTAACCGAAGAGAACTGCAAGTACGAGAGCTGGAGCATGGTGTGCCGCGAACCTCGCGGGGTAACATCGTGGCAGGCACTCCATCCGTGATGATCGGCGAACCGCTCCATGAAATCACAATTGAACGTTTCGCTGATACAGGCTGATCTGGCCTGGCATGACGCGGTTGAGAATCGGCGTCGCCTCGCCCAGCTGACCACGCCACTCGCGGGCAAAACAGATCTCATCGTCTTGCCCGAAATGTTCAGCACCGGTTTCACGATGGAACCGGAGAAAGTCGCTGAGCCGCCGGACGGTCCGACGACGCAGTGGATGCGCGAGCAAGCGAAGTCACTGAATGCCGTGATCACCGGAAGTGTGGTCACTGAAGCCGATGGTCGCTATTGGAATCGACTGATCTGGATGCGTCCGGACGGCAGTTTCGAGTACTACGACAAACGTCATCTGTTCCGCATGGCTGGTGAGCATGAGCACTATGCGGAAGGGACTCGCAAGCTGATCGTTGAGCTCGCGGGTTGGAAGATCTGTCCGCTGGTGTGCTACGACTTGCGATTCCCTGTATGGAGCCGCAACGCGTTGGGTACCGAGCGCGCATATGACCTGCTCATCTATGTCGCGAACTGGCCCGCGCGTCGCCGCTATGCGTGGCAAACGCTGCTGCGCGCACGTGCCATTGAGAACGTGAGCTATTGCATCGGGCTGAATCGTGTCGGTGCGGATGGCAAAGACATTCACTACACGGGAGACAGTGTAGTGCTCGACTTCATGGGACAACCGCTTGTCCAGGATCTGGAAGGCGAGGGCGCCCGTACCGTGACGTTGGACTACGACGCGTTAGTTGCGTTTCGCGCGCGCTTCCCAGCACATCTCGATGCAGACGACTTCGAGTTGCGGCTCTGAGAGCGACGAAGCTTTACCAGCTCCATCCGCGTCCCAACTCGAAACGTAACCCCAACGCCCAGGCGGATTCCAGACTCGGATCCATGCCGGGGTTGCGCACGTACTGCACGTCTGATTGCAGTGTGAGCCATTCGGTCACTTCAAAGCGATATGTCAGCTCGAAGTCATATTCGTAGCGAGTGGCAGAAAATACATTCAATTGCCGAGCTTCGATATAAGGCGCACCGAGTTCGGCAACGGCGATTGCGAACCCAAGCTCATCCTCCGGCCGCTGTGCTGTAAGCCCCGTGTAGACAGCGCCCGCTCCGTAGTACTGGTGAATTGGATTGATGCGATCCTGAGCGAAGCCAGTTCGCGCGAAGACGCGCATGCCACGATCATCTTCGTTTGACAACAGCAGTGGGCTCTCGGCGAGCACATAGGCGCCCGCATCGCCGCTGCGTGTGAGCTCAGTCGATCCAGTGGTCTCGATCGCGGAGAAATCGCTGGTGTATCGCCAATAGCCTGTGCCGATTCGTACACCCGATGCCGCGCGATAGTTCATCTCGCCGACGAGGAGTGCACCTTCGTCTGAGGAAAGGTGCATTCCGGTTCGATCGGGATGATCCGGGTCGCCCGGCACTGCATCGAGAACCGCAGCTTGAAAAGTCCAGGCTCCGGTGTTCGCGCGTGCACGTAGTCCGAGGCTCGTCACAGGAAAGATCGAAGGTCCATTCTCGCCGCTCTGTGAAAAATCCGGACCGATTCCGTGAGACGGGTTGATGAAGAGACCTGCAGCTTCGATGCTGTCGAATTCCGAGTTCAAGTCATACAGACCAAAGCGCACCGAGTGGTCCTGTGCGCCAAACTTCCATTCAGTCCATAGCTCGTACAGGCGCAGTGCTCGGGTCGATTCAATGTTGCTGATGCCCTGAGCAGCATTGCTCAGCTCATCGATGCTGTGTCCATTGTTGTAGAGCAGATAGCCGAAGATCTCGAGGCCATCGACGCCGAACAGTTGTGCGCCATCCGCATCGAACGTGAGGTCCAGATTGTCGAGATAGCGATTGCCTGTGTCGATTCCACCGGAAGCATTGCGCCACAGCTCGCCTGTATAGACCGCCTCGATATCGAGTGCATGTGGAGCGCAGTCCGCGCACGTCGCGCCCCAGGCGTGATCCGGCAGCGTGAACAATGCGCAGAGCGCAATTGCAAGAGAACGCATGAACCCTGTCCAAAACTGAGGCGACTGCTTTCAGTATCGGCAGGTTGAGAAATGACTGAACACAGAGGGCCGCTGCACCTGTGACGAATGTCACGCTGGCAGCGTAAGACTTCCCCCGAAAGGAGAGGGAAGCGTACTGGAAAGCGGATGAGAGGACACCGGGTGACTTAGGCAATTGCGATGGCACAAGTGCAAGCCGTGTCCGATACCTCTCATCCGCAGCGAGCAGCAGAGCGATTGCTCGATAATTGATTGTCAGAGGATCATTCAGGCTTGTCGGGATGCGGATGATCCCGGTGCGGGCCCATAGGAGCTTCAGTCAACGCCTGGAACTTGGTCATTTGCTGATCGCTCAGAATCGGACGCAGCTTCTCGATCGTCTCCTGACGCATCTTCTCGTGCTGTGCATGCATTTCTTCATGGGAAGGACGCGTTTGAGATTCCTTCGCCTTCGCCCAGAGCTGGGAGCGTTCTTTGGACTGTTCATCGAGCACTTGCTTGACGGAGGTCTTCTGACCTTCATCAAGATCCAGCAGGATCGCAAGCCGTTCGATGTCACGGGAGCCACCCGGCGGTGGGCCGTGAGGTTCTGCGAGCACAGTGCCCGTGACTAGAAGAGCGAGAGCGGCGAGGGTGGTGCGTATCTTCATGGTGATTTCCTCGTGGAGGGATACGCATCGAACTTTATGACTTCGGTATCGCGGCGCCCGTTAACAATGGTTACGAACTGTAAGAGCTCGAGCCGGGCCGGCAGGGTTCCTACTCAGCGCGGGGAATCCTGACGATCGCTTCAAGCCCGCCCTCGGGACGATTCTTGAGTGCGATGGAACCCCCATGCGCCTGCACGATGTCGCGGGCAATGCTCAATCCGAGGCCGGTGCCGCCGGTGTCACGATTTCGTGAAGACTCGACGCGGTAAAAAGGTTCGAACACGCGTTCGAGTTCTTCCGCCGGGATGCCGGGGCCATCGTCGCGAATGCTGATCACCAGTTCATGGTCATCCGACAGATGGACCAGAACGTTCGATCCGTATTTCACGGCGTTGTGCAGCAAATTGGAGAAGCAGCGCTTCAGTTGCTGTGCTTTGCCGAGAATCGGGTCGTTCGAATGACCTTCGACCACGAAGCTCGCGCCCAACTCGGCGAATTCCGTCTGCAACGCCGCGAAAATATCGTCGACGATCACACGTGTGGTGGGCTCCTCATCGTTCAATCCTTTGAACATGTTGAGCGCACCGGTGACCATCCGGCTCATCTCATCGATGTCGGCGACGAATCGAGTTTGTGTTTCCGAATCCTCCAGAGATTCTGCTCGCAGTCGCAATCGCGTCAGCGGCGTGCGCAGATCATGCGACATGGCTGCAAGCACACGCGTGCGACTGTCGAGATAGCGATGCAGTCGTTCCTGCATGGTGTTGAATGCGCGTGTGGCATCGCGCAGCTCACGTGCGCCGACTTCCGGTATTGGAGGGTGGCTTTCACCGCGACCGATGGCATCAGCAGCGCGCGCGAGATCAGAAAGCGGCCGGGTGACACTGCGTGTCATGAAGAACAACACGATCGCAAGTGCGAGCGTGAGCAGTCCGAGATTGAAGAAGATCTTCTTGGGCAGAGGCGGTCCTGGTTGAGGTGCGAGTGTGCGAAAGACCAATACATCGCCATCGGGCACTTTGACGACGACGTCGAACCAACTGTCCGGCGATCGCAGATTCGGCGGCGGGGGCATGCCTTATTTGGAGCGGTCATCTGGACGCCGCGTGCTCACGACTGGAATGACATCTCT
>JBJMWN010000073.1:0-6054 GCA_045810085.1 Povalibacter sp.
TAGTGCGTTCGCGCTACTACCCGCCCAGAATGCCAGCGGCAATTGGATCAAGATCGTCCAGCGTGTTCCCGTCCGCATCGCATTGGATCAGCAGGAACTCACTGCGCATCCGTTGCGCGTCGGGCTTTCGATGAAAGCCCAGATCGATCTGCACGACACATCGGGCTCGTTGATTGCAAACGAGGTTCGGACCGAACCACAGACGGTCATTTCGAACGAGGAATTCAACGATTCTGCGAATCAGCAGATCAATCGCATCATCACTGCAAATGCAGGGGGTGCTACAGGACATGGCGCTCCGTGAGCGCTACCGCTGCAACAGCGTCGGGCGCTGAGCTGGGCACTTCGCGGCCCATCATCGCAACCGCATTGGCGCTCGGCACCTTCATGCAGGTGCTCGATACGACCATCGCGAACGTCTCGATTCCCACCATCGCGGGCAACCTCGGTGTCTCGAGCGATCAGGGTACGTGGGTGATCACCTCGTTTGCGGTGGCGAATGGAATTTCCGTACCGCTGACGGGTTGGCTGATGCAGCGCTTCGGAGTGGTGAAAGTCTTCGTTGCGTCCGTGCTGTTCTTCACCATCGCTTCCTTTCTTTGCGGCGTCGCCTGGAGCTTATCGTCGCTCGTGATCTTCCGCGTGCTGCAGGGCCTGGTCTCCGGACCCATGGTTCCGGGATCGCAGGCTTTGCTCTTGTCGATCTTTCCGCCGCAGAAGAAAGGACTGGCATTGGCCATCTGGTCAGCCACAACGTTGATCGCTCCGATCACCGGGCCGATTCTGGGCGGCCATATCTCCGACAACTATGCCTGGCCGTGGATCTTCTTCATCAACGTCCCCGTCGGCTTGTTGTGTGCGGTCGTGTGCTGGCAAGGACTCAAGCATCGGGAAACGCCGACGCGGAAATTGCCGATCGACAGCATTGGCTTGAGTTTGCTGGTCGTGTGGGTAGGCGCGCTGCAGATCATGCTCGACACGGGCAAGGACCACGATTGGTTCAATTCCTCGCTCATCACGGCAGAAGCCATCATCGCAGCGGTCGGATTCATCGCCTTCATCATCTGGGAGCTCGGCGAGAAGCATCCGATCATCGATCTGTCGCTGTTCAAGAGCCGCAACTTTTCCCTGGGCGTGCTCGCATTCTGCGTCGGCTATGCCGTGTTCTTCGGCGCGGTGGTTCTGCAGCCGCTGTGGATGCAAAGCTTCCTTGGGTACACAGCAACCTGGGCGGGTCTGGTGGCGGCACCGAGCGGCGTCGTGGCGGTGTTGCTCTCGCCTCTCATCGGTAAGTACCTCGACCGATTCGACGCACGTATTTTTGCTTCGGTTTCTTTCGTTGCTTTTGCCGCTTCCTACTTCATGCGTTCGGGCTATACCGCTGACGCAAGCTTCGCGGTGTTCGTGGCACCTCTGCTCGTCCAGGGCATCGGCATGTCGATGTTCTTCATCGCGATGTTGAGCATATTGCTCGATGGCATTCCGCAGTCACGAATGCCCGCGGCGTCCGGTCTGTCGAATTTCCTCCGCATCACCGCCGGCGCATTCGCAACCTCGATCGTGACAACGTTCTGGGACCGACACGCGGCGTTGCATCAGACTCGCCTAGCTGAAGCCACCAGTGCTTACGATCTGCGATTACAGCTGGCTGTCGAGAATCTGAAGAACCTTGGTTTGAATGAGCAACAGTCCTTCAGTGCACTCGCTCGCACACTGACGAGCCAGGCGTATCTGATGTCGGCGCTCGATTATTTCTGGATCTGCGGCTGGCTGTGCATCGCAATGATTGCGCTCGTCTGGTTCACTCGGCGGCCTCATGGTTCGGCCGGACCTGCGGCTGCAGATTGATCGATCGAATGACTCGAACTTATCTGGTCGCGGCAGCGAGTTCGAATTCCGACCGGTAGGGTCACGGCATTGGCCGGTGATATGTTGGCACCTCAGCGACATCGCCGTTAATTTAGAACAATCGCCAACTCGCCCGAGACACCGATGCTGGAAGTCAGGAACCTGAAGAAGCGCTATGGAGAGCTGCAAGCCGTCGATGGAATTTCTTTCAGCGTGCAGCCCGGCAAATTGCTGGGACTGCTTGGACCCAATGGCGCCGGCAAGACCACGACGATCTCCATGCTCACGGGTCTGCTACAACCCGATAGCGGCGAAGTCCTGATCGATGGCAAACCGCTCCTCGGTGATGCCGATCCGGCCAAGCTGAAGGTCGGGCTGGTTCCACAGGACCTCGCTCTCTACGAAGAACTCTCGGCGATGGCGAACCTGCGGTTCTTTGGCGCGCTCTATGGATTGCATGGTGAGGCACTCGCCTCTGCGATCGAATCCGCGCTGGCACTCGTCGGCCTGACCGATAGCGCACGCGAACCCGTCAGGAATTTCAGTGGCGGTATGAAACGACGTCTGAACCTTGCCGCGGGCTTGCTGCACGATCCTGCGATCATTCTTCTGGATGAACCGACGGTGGGTGTGGATCCGCAGAGCCGCAACGCCATTTTTGCCAATCTCGAGACACTCAAGTCGCGCGGGAAGGCGCTTCTCTACACCACTCATTACATGGAAGAAGTCGAGCGGCTCGCCGATCGCATCGTGATCGTCGATCACGGCAAGGTGGTTGCGGATGACACACTCGCTGGATTGCACGCACGAGTTCCCAGTCGCAGCAATGGCGAACGTGTGACGCTCGAATCGGTGTTCCTCGCACTGACCGGCAGCACGTTGCGCGATTGATCGCAAGCACACAGGGATCATCTCAATGGGAACAGCATTGCTCGCAATGATCCGCAAGGATCTGCAGGTTTACTTTACCGATCGACGTGCGGTCATTCTCACCCTCGTCGCACCGATCGTCATCGCTTCGTTCTTTGGCTACGTGTTCTCGGGCGCTGCGAATAAAGAGCCCGCGAAGATCCCCATCGCCATCGTTGATGAGGATGACAGCGCGGTTTCGAAAGCCATCGCAACCGCCACAGCCAAGGATCGCAATCTGAAAGTCGTCACCAAGACCTCATCCGAGGTGAGTGAGGCCGTACGCAAAGGCGAGGTCAGCGTGGCGGTGATCATTCCGCAAGGATTTGGCGAAGCAGCAGCGCGCGCATTTTTCACTGGCCAATCGCGCCCTCAATTGCAGGTTCGCTACGATCCCTCGCATACGGGCGAGATGAGTCTCGTAACCGGAGTGATGACGCAGTACATCATGCAGGCCGTCAGTGCGGAGGTCTTCAGCGGTGAGTCTTCGCAAAAGCTCGCGGACGAAGCTCTTCAGCAACTGGAAACGACCGAGATGGCTCCGCAACGACGCGACAGTCTGCGTAACCTCATTCACTCGGCACAAGATTTCTATCGCACGACTCCTGCAACCAGCGACGGATCGCAAAAGCGCGCGGGCATCGGCATTCCTTACACGGTCGAGGAACACGCGGTCACCTCGGGCGAGAACGTCGCGTACAACGGCTATGCACATGCCTTCGCGGGCATGACGATTCAGTTCGTACTGATTGCCGCTGTCGACTTAGGGATCGGCATTCTCATGGAGCGACAAAGGGGCTTATGGAAGCGTCTGCGCAGCGCGCCGATTTCACGTCGCCTGTTATTGGCAGGCAAAGGCGCCAGCGCGACCCTGATCGCTCTGTTCTCTTTGCTGGCTTCATTTGCGTTCGCCATGGTGGTGTTCGGGGTGAGAATCCATGGCAGCGTGCTCGGATTTCTCCTGATCGCTCTTTGCAGCGCGATCATGGCGGCGACGTTCGGAATACTGATCGCTGCGATTGGTCGCACGCCTCAAGCAGTCCGCGGCGTCTCGATGCTGGCGGTGCTCATGATGGTCATGCTGGGCGGAGCCTGGATCCCCTCGTTCCTGTTTCCAGCGTGGCTGCAACAACTCACGGTCATCGTCCCCACTCGTTGGGCTATCGATGGACTTGAAGCGATGACCTGGCGCGGTCTGGATCTCGCATCTGCGTTCACCAGCTCTGCGGTGCTGCTGGGATTCGCTGCTGTCTTTTCTGTGTTGGCGTTGTGGCGTTTTCGTTGGGACGCCGATTGAGGCAACTTCGGCTCAGGCGGTGGCTACCTTGAACACATCAGTATCTACATCGGACAGATTGAGTCGACGCCCATTCAGAAATTCGCGCGCGATCGCGGCAGGCGCGGGCTCCGCAAACAGATATCCCTGCGCGTAACGACAGCCCAGCCGGCGCAGGCTTTCAAGCTGTGACCAGGCCTCAACACCTTCAGCGATCACTTTGATCTTCATGTGCTGCGCCATCGCAATGATGGCGCCGACGATGGCACTGTCACTCGTGTCGGTGACGAGATCGCGAACGAAACTGCGATCGATCTTCAGATAGTCGACCTGCCAGCGCTTCAGATAGCTCAAGCTCGAATAGCCGGTGCCGAAATCATCGATGGCGATTCGCAGACCCATCGCCCTCAACTCGGACACTGCATCCTCGTTGGATTCGCCTTGTCGCGACTCGAGCTGTTCGAACATGGCGCCTTCAGTCAACTCGATCTGCAGCAGTGACGGTGCAATCTCTGCAGCTTTCGTGAGCTCGAGAATACGCTGGCGCAGATTCGCTCGACGCAATTGGCCTGCGGAAACGTTCACAGCAACGGGGACCAGATTCAACCCTTGACGTCTCCAATCCTTCATGTGCGAGATCACCCGCTCGAGTACGAAATCGCCGAGCGGCACGATCAGCCCGGTTTCTTCGGCAACTGGGATGAAGCGATTGGGGGCGATGTATCCCTCTTCCGGATCTTTCCACCGCACCAGCGCCTCGAGCGCCACCACTCGACG
This sequence comes from Povalibacter sp., assembly GCA_045810085.1. Taxonomy (GTDB): domain Bacteria; phylum Pseudomonadota; class Gammaproteobacteria; order Steroidobacterales; family Steroidobacteraceae; genus Steroidobacter. The sequence continues at coordinate 4,811 of JBJMWN010000073.1, forward strand.
TGTTTCGATTTCGATCAGCGGCTGGTAGTGCACATCGAATCGAGAAGCCTCCAAGGCATCACGCATACGCGCTTCGATCGCGACGCGCTCCTTCAGCTTGCGATCCATGATTGGGCTGAAGATCTGAAAGTTATTGCGCCCACGTTCCTTCGCCTGATACATCGCGGTGTCGGAGTGGCGCAGCAGCGAGCCCACATCTTCACCATCGCGCGGATACAAGCTCACGCCGACGCTCACTGTTGTAACCAGCGGTTTGCCGTCGACCACGATGGGCGAATTCAGGGTCGCGGTGATTCGCGATGCCGTTTCATTGACCTGCTCAGCGGTTCGCACCGTACCGAGAATGACGACGAACTCGTCTCCGCCCATGCGCACGACGATGTCATCCGATCTCACCGCATCCTTCACACGCTGTGCCACCGCTTGCAGCAGCTTGTCTCCGGTCTCATGACCATGCGTGTCGTTGACGTGCTTGAAGCGATCCAAGTCCATGAACAGGACTGCCAGCGGCAACTTGCTGCGCCTGGCCTCCTCCATCGCGACCGGAAGGTGTGCCGCGAGAAACAACCGATTCGGTAAGCCGGTGAGCTGATCGTGATGAGCGAGTCGATCGAGCCGCTGTTGCTTTTCGAGCAGCTGCGCTTCGATCTTGCGGCGTACCGCGCCGCCGTGTTCAGCCTGGTCCAGAAATTCGCGATGGCGCGACTCAGCCTCGCCAGCCTGCTCGCGCAAACTTCGCATCTGCTTGAACAGTGTCAGCGCCCAGACTGAAACACCGAGCAGCGCTACCAGGCTGATCAAAGTGAGAAGGATCAACATATCCCGCAAATGTGGTTATTTGCGCGAGTGTTTCAGAGTGCAGGCTTCGGTCCGCCGTACCGGTTTAACATTTCAAGCGCTGCGTAAGGACGGGCGCGAAAAAGCCGACGTAAGTCCGGTCCACTTAACAGAAGCAACCACGCGTTGGCGCGATTCTTAGGGGAAACACCTGCACAGCACCGGGCTTAGCGATGGCACCCGCTCGTCTTGATCTCCACCTTCGCCGGTGAGCTACAGCCGGCGACGCTGCCCATGTAGCGATCGGCGAATTGCAGGAAGGTCGGCCAGTTCGGCGCTGTCGTGTGACCACCGCTGTGTTGACGCCACGCCAGGTCACCCTCGAGAACTCCAGTTTCCATGGGTGGCATCGTGCTCGTTACCAGTGGTTTGCGACCGAGTAGTTGGTACGCCGGTCCTGCCGCGAC
>JBJMWN010000074.1:0-4721 GCA_045810085.1 Povalibacter sp.
ACATCACTGTGAATTCGATCGGCAACGCAACCAGCCTGCGTGGGGGCAGTCTCTTGATGACGCCGCTACGCGGCATCGATGGCGAGGTCTACGGCATCGCCCAAGGCAGTCTGGTCGTGAGTGGCTTTGGCGCTGCTGGCAAGGACGGCTCACGCATCGCGATCAACACACCCAGCTCAGGTCGCATCCCGAATGGCGCGACGGTGGAGCGCGAAGTGCCCACTAACTTTGCGACGGAGCCTTACATCACGCTCAATCTGCACACGCCAGATTTCACGACAGCGACTCATCTGACAGAAAGCATCAACAACCTGTTCGGCCCCGATACGGCTCGCGCAGTGGATGCAGTGTCCGTTCGTGTGCAGGCGCCCGTCGACGCGAGTCAACGCATTGCTTATCTGTCATCGCTCGAAGCACTGGAGATTCAGCCAGGTGATGCGCCCGCGCGCGTCATCGTCAACTCGCGCACTGGAACGGTGGTGATCGGTGCTGCGGTACGTGTCAAACCCGCGGCTGTTTCGCACGGTTCGCTTTCGGTAACGATCACTGAGCGTCTCGATGTGAGCCAGCCGAATGCGCTGTCGAAAGGTGAGACCGTTGTGACGCCGCGTTCGGATATCAAGGTCGATCAGGGCGCCGCTCGCATGTTCGTCTTCAATGCAGGTGTGAATCTTGATGAGATCGTGCGCGCGGTGAATCAGGTCGGTGCAGCGCCGGGCGATCTCGTCGCAATCCTGGAAGCACTCAAGGAAGCAGGCGCGCTGCGCGCTGAGCTCATCGTGATCTGATGACTTCCGGACCCACCAACGTTTCTTTCTATGCAGATCCGCAGGGTCTTTCCTCGCTGAAGAGCGAGGCAAAGGCGCGTGATCCGCAGGCGTTGAAGGAAGTCGCGAAGCAGTTTGAAAGTCTGTTCACGCAGATGCTGATGAAGAGCATGCGTGAGGCGAACAAGAGCTTCAGCAACGGTGATTCGTTGTTCGGTAGCGACCAGGCCGATTTCTATCAGGACATGTTCGATCAGCAGATGGCGGTACATCTGTCGCAGGGCAAAGGACTGGGACTCGCCGATGTGTTGGTGCGACAACTCGCCGGAGTTGGCTATGGGCAACCGGCCACAGGCGACAATAAGAGCGAACCAGCGAAAGCGACGCAGGCTGCGAGCCCCATCGCGTCTTCCAAGGCCGATTTCATTCGTCAGATGCTGCCCCACGCGCAGCAAGCTGCGAAGGAACTCGGAGTCGATGCGCATTCATTGCTCGCACAAGCCGCGCTCGAGACTGGATGGGGCAAAGCGGTGCCGAACAATGCAGACGGCACTCAAAGCTTCAACTTATTCGGCATCAAGGCGGGCAATGGCTGGTCGGGTGCGACCGTCAATGTCCCGACGCTCGAATTCGAAGACGGTGTTGCCGTTCGAAAAGTGGATCGGTTTCGCGCGTACGAGTCGCCCGCCGACAGTTTTCGAGACTATGCGCAGTTGATCCGGGGCAACCAGCGTTACGAAGGCGCACTCAATTCTGGATCGAATGTCGCGGACTTCGCGGCAGCATTGCAGGACGGCGGCTATGCCACCGATCCGAACTACGCGAGCAAGGTCGTGGCTGTCGCCAACGAACTGCGACGCCTCACGAACTCATCTGAACTCAACCTTTCGGCGTCGGTGCCGTTATCAGTAAACGGGGGAGGCTGAGATGCATTCACCTGATATGAAGTCTCTGCCTCTGGCCGTGGCCTGTCGCCCGTTGCCCGTGGCCCTGCGGAGCTCCCATGGCTGATCTTCTTTCCACCAGCGTTTCGGGTTTGTTGGCGTTCCAGCGTGCGCTGGATACCACCAGCCACAACATCACGAACGCGAACACGCCGGGCTACAGCCGACAGATTGCAGAGTTTCAGACTCGCAATCCGCAACAGGCGGGCAACGGCTGGGTCGGCAACGGTGTTGACGTCAGCACGGTCAAGCGCGCGTACGACGACTTTCTGGCAGGGCAGAGCCGAACATCGTCGAGTTCGTATCATCAGTTCGACACGTATGCGACCCAGGCCGGCCGTGTGAGCAATCTCCTCGGCAATACCACCACGGGCCTGACTACCTCGCTCCAGAACTTCATCAACGCTTTCCAGGCCGTTGCCGACACGCCGACTTCAACGCCAGCGCGGCAGGCACTGCTGAGTCAGGCGAACACCTTGATGCAGCGAATGCAGAGCTACGATCAAAGTCTGCGCGGCTTCGACAGTCAGGTGAATGCGCAGATCGAGAGCGAAGCGGACTCCATCAATTCCATTGCACAGAGTCTCGCGAAGCTGAATCAGGAAATCGTCGGTGCACAAGGTCGTAGCGGTCAGCCGCCGAATGATTTGCTGGATCAGCGCGATCGCCTGATCGATGAACTTGCAACGCACGTGAATGTGAATGTGGTCGCGCAGAACGATGGCGCGCAGAACGTGTTCATCGGCAATGGTCAGCCCCTCGTTGTCGGCCAGACCTTCGGCCAGGTCGTGGCATCGCAAGATGTTTACGATCCGACACGCACCGTGCTGGCCTTCAGGACTGCGAGCTCCAGCATCGATATCACCAAAAGCCTGAGCGGCGGCACGTTGGGCGGCATGCTGCAGTTCCGCACCGATATGCTGGACCCAGCACGCAATGCACTTGGTCGCTTGAGCGCAGGTCTGGCTGAAGTTGTGAACGAACAGCACAACTCGGGCATGGACCTGAACGGCCGGCTCGGCGGAGACTTCTTCAGCACGGGCTCGGTGCGAGTGCAATCCAACTCTGGAAATACCGGTACGGGATCGCTCAGCGTGCAGCGCATCAACGGTGCAGCGGGCGATTTGACGACGGCCGATTATCTGATGGTGAACACCGCCGGCAACTGGTCATTACGCCGAGCCGATACGGGTGTAGCGGTGCCGATGACCGGCACGGGAACCGCAGCAGATCCTTTCATTGCGGATGGTTTTGCGATCACGGTGAATGCAGGCACAGCGAGCGGCGATCGTTTCATGATCAAGCCGACGGCTGATGCGGTCTCGGGCATGAAGGTTCTGATTGCAAACCCTTCAGAGATTGCGGCAGCTTCACCGATCACCTCGTCGGCAAGCGCATCGAACATCGGCAGCGCAACGATTTCAGCAGGTGATGTGCTGGACCCGACGAATGCGCAATTGCGTTCGCCAGTCACGATCACGTTCAGCAGCCCAACTCAGTACACGGTCAGTGGCAATGCAACGGTGTTCACCTATACGCCGGGCAGCAACATCGACGTGAATGGTTGGCGCGTGCAGATCAGCGGTACGCCGGCTGCCGGCGACACGTTCGCGATGAAAGACAACGTCTCCGGCGCGGGCGATAACCGCAATGCATTGAAGCTCGCAGACATTCTGCATTCCCCAGTGCTGAACCAGGGCACCGCATCGCTCAGCGCAGCGGTAGGACAGTTCGTCGGTGACATCGGCGTGAAGACCAATCAGGCACAGGTCAGCAGCGCCGCACAGAAAGTCGTGTTCGATGAAGGGGTCGACAGCCTGCAGTCGGTCTCGGGTGTCAATCTCGATGAAGAAGCCGCGAATCTGGTGCGCTATCAGCAGGCTTATATGGCCGCAGCACAGATGATCAAAGTCGCGGACACGATCTTCCAGTCCGTGCTGGCTGCGGTGAGCAGATGATGAATAAGAAGAATGGGCTGTCGGGTGCAGGGCTCTGGGCTGCTGGCCAGAAGCTGATTCGTTTGCTCCCGATCCTCGTTTCCGGCCCAGCAGCCCAGTACCCAGTGGTCGAGTAGCCCAACCGAGCTTCTTATGCGCCTATCCACTCAGTCCTATTACAGCCGTTCAGTCAGCGCGATGCTCGACCAGCAGTCCGCGCTCTCCAGGATTCAGAATCAGGTGGCCAGCGGCAAGCGCATCAGCACGCCAGCCGATGATCCGATCGCTGCTGTGCATGTGATGGAGCTCGAGCGCAGCAAGAACGAGTATTCGCAATATGACAAGAACAGCTCGCTCGCTCGCAATCGGTTGAACCTCGAAGAGAACTCGATGGCAGATGCAGGCACGGTTCTGCAGCGCGTGCGCGATCTGGTGTTGCAGGCCTCGAACATCGGCACGCTCAATTCGAGTGACCGCGAATCGATCGCAGTAGAACTCTCGAGCAGACTGGAGCAGATGCAGGACATCGCCAATCGCAAAGACGGCAATGGCGAGTACCTCTTCTCCGGTTTCTCGACACTGACGCGACCTTTCGCCGGCGCATCGAGTGGCACCGTCGTGTACTCCGGCGACCAAGGCGCGCGTCTGTTGCAAGTGGGTCCGACGCAGCGCATCGCGGACAGTCATTCCGGTTTTGATGTGTTCATGAATGTTCCCGAGGGCAACGGCACGTTCATTACGGCTGCCACTGCAGCGAACACTGGAAGCGGTGCGATCAGCGTGGGCTCGGTCAGTGACCCGAACGCTTGGGTGCCCGACAATTACACGCTGTCGTTTACAAGCGCCACCGACTGGGAGATCACCGATACGGCGACTCCCACGCCCAACGTCGTGGCGAACGGTACGTACACCTCGGGCAGTCCGATCACATTCAATGGCGTGCAATTCGTCGTGACGGGGTCGCCCGCCACGGGTGACACGTTCTCTGTGAATCAAAGCCGCAGCGAGGATGTGTTCACGACGATCGATCGTGTCGTCGATGCGTTGCGCCAACCAGGCGGCGGTGCGACGGC
>JBJMWN010000075.1:0-13405 GCA_045810085.1 Povalibacter sp.
GGACCATCATGGGGGAAGCGCCACTCGACGAGATCACGTCGCGGACGAAGGCGTTTATGGCGACCCTCGAGGACGATTCAGTTTTGATGGTCCACCGCTTCGCAAGGAAGTTACTCGCGGCGCGAGCGGACGAAGCCCCCGACATGGACCGATCATTCGACGACCGCGAGGACATTCTCAGGCAAGACCTCATGTTGGCGGGGATTGGCGCGGTGAGTACATTCGCCGAGCCGCCGGCCTGTGAACACATATGCGGGGATCACATCTACGAGCTGACCCCAAAAGCGTGGGAAGAAATTAAGGCCAGCCGCGCAAATCCCGATGCCGATATCGATTACGGTATGATGCTGGACTTGGAGATTATGGCGCATTGCGCGGAGCAAACTGCAGATGAAGCGGACGAGATCACAGTTCAAATCGAGAACCGGTATGACGATCCCCGAGCCGCGGTCGCAGATATCAGGTCTGGTGCCATCAGTTTTGAAAGGATAAATGGTCGATGGTTCGCTCTGTTGCCGATAACTCGGCCGACCAAGGCCCTGCTCGAGATTAGGGAAGCAATGGCGTCGCTGGAAAGCGAAGGTAAAATTTGCAAAACGGGACAGATGCGTTGGAGCGCAAGCTCCGGCGAATTCGTCCCGGTTTTTCGGCTGAAGGGTCGCTAGGCGAAATCACAACGGACGATATCGCGATCGATGCAGCAGTAGGGCCGCGAGCATAGCTGGGGGTGTTCTCCCCCTAACCTGCTGATCGACACCGTTCCACTTTGCAAGGCCGTCCGCTGTCGTGTTGACCCATCGCGAGCGGCTGCCCGTAAGGTGCCAAGGTGAAAAGGTGAAACGATCCCCACTCTAGCGAGCGTACTCGTAACCCTGACCATGCCTTCAGCAAGTCTCACGCGAGGTGGTAAGGCCCAAGTGCGGCAGTTCATTGCCAAAGAGAGGAAAGAGCGCGCACAGAATGCGCGAGCCTCCCCGTCGATTGTTACTGCACGGTCTTCAAAGAAGCGGCGCACCGTCACTGCGAGCTTACGCACGCGATCTTGCAAACCCACAGATCAAACGCCTGGAGTTAAGACTGCCTCGCCCACTGATCGTGGTCGCCGCGCCGTTAATTGCAAGGTGCCACGGTAAAAAGGTGAGAGCCTCCCTCGCTGGACCTACGTTGTCGCCGAACCTGCGCGAGGCAAATTATCGGCGGAATCATGTGAACTCAGATGAAGCATCGCCGCAACTGTTCGAGATTGATCGGACAGAGGCTGCCGGATGACTTCCTACCGGGGCAAAAGGGAGCTGTGGTCGGGTTCAGAGTTGACGCGCGCAACTGCCCAGATTTGACGTTTGCAGGATAGGTCGGCTGGCGACCGGCGAGCCTCGGTCAGCCGAACGTAATGAGGAGCAAGCCAGAACAAAGGACGACAAGACTAGTCACGGTCACGGCCAGAAAGCTGCGACAAACGAATTCTTCACCCATGGTGCACCCATTCTTGGTTGATGCTTCATCAATTGGCCTCGCTGCTCCCACACCTCATCGTAGCCGGAAGCGGGATTTATGCTGTTGCATTATTGCAACGAGCCAAATCAAAATGAGGCGCAGGCTTTGTTTCCAGTGGATTACTCCTCGTCAGATATTGACGTCACAAATCCATATCGCGGCAACTCTACGATTGGGTCCAAGGCCTGAAGCGCAACGCAACCGTTGCTGTAGTGTGGCAACAGCATACGTCCTGAATGTTCAACGCGGCGCTGTACACGCTAGGTGCTAAGGTAACACCGTCTCACATTCCAAGGGCCAACCTGCCGGCGGGCGCGCGTTACCGTGACGGTTACAAGGTGTCACCTGTAAAGGCATGAACGCTGTCGCACTTCACCTGTTTCAATTTGCCCGAACATTGCGTCGGTGACGACATCCTTATTGAGTATGGCGACCCGGCCGTGGCAGTCATTGGAGCTGGCGCTCTCCACGCCGCACCACGACCAGAAAGTTCGGCACCTTGTCACCTTTTTTGATAGGCGCTGCAAGGACAGGCAGATTTTTTCCAGCTCGCAAGGATCGCCCGGGGAAGTGGCCAAAGCCGGATTTTTCGCCTAGCTTCCCGGCACGCGCCCCGATGCAGGGAGAGCAGACGTGACCGAAATGGCGGATAGCTATGTGTGCGGCACGGCCGACGTCCCGCTATTGGGCATCACCATTGGGCGAAGTCTCGATCACGCCGCCCGACGCTGGGGTGATCGCGAGGCGCTGGTTTCACCGAGCCATGGGGTCAGGTGGACCTGGAAAGATTTGGCGGAGCGGGTCAATGCGCTGGCCGCGGGCTTTCTCGCGCTTGGCCTCGAACGAGGCGCCCGCATCGGCATCTGGTCGCTCAATCGTCCGGAATGGACGCTGACGCAGTTTGCCGCCGCCAAAGCCGGGCTCATTCTCGTCACCATCAATCCGGCCTATCGCCTGAGCGAACTCGAATTCGCGCTAGCCAAGGTCGGATGCGCCGCGCTCATCACGGCCACGGCGTTTAAGACCTCTAACTACATGGAGATGCTGAACACGCTGATGCCCGAGCTTGCCAATGCAAAACCAGGTGATCTGCACGCAGCGCGGTTGCCGAAGCTGCGCGCGGTGATCCAGATCGGTGGGCCTATTTGTCCCGGCACAATTGAGTTCGAAGAGATGACGCGAATGGGCGGCGCCCGCCACCGCGAGGCACTTGCGGCGCTCACCGGCACATTGCAGTTCGACGACGCCATCAACGTTCAGTTCACCAGCGGCACAACCGGATCGCCCAAGGGCGTCACGCTGACGCATCATAATATTCTCAACAACGGCTATTTCCTGGGACGGGCAATGCGGCTGAGTGAACAAGATCGGATCTGCATCCCGGTTCCGCTCTATCATTGTTTCGGCATGGTGATCGGCAATCTCGCTTCGGTCACTTCGGGCGCAACCATGGTCTATCCCGGCGAAGGTTTTGATCCTGGGGCGACGCTAGCGACGATCGAGCGGGAAAAATGCACGGCGCTCTATGGCGTGCCGACGATGTTCATCGCCGAGCTCGACCATCCGGACTTCGCCAAATTCGATCTGTCCTCGTTGCGGACGGGTATGATGGCGGGCGCGCCCTGCCCCATCGAGGTGATGCGGCGCGTCAACCAATCAATGAACATGCGCGAGGTGACCATCGGCTACGGCATGACCGAGACCAGCCCGGTGAGTTTCCAGAGCGCTACTGACGATCCGCTGGAGCGCCGGGTGTCGACGGTCGGACGTGTTCATCCGCATGTCGAGGCCAAAATCGTCGATCTGGAAGGCCGCGTCGTACCGCGCGGCGAACCCGGCGAGTTATGCACCCGCGGCTACAGCGTCATGCTCGGCTATTGGGACGAGCCTGAAAAAACGGCCGACGTACTCGATGCGAGTGGCTGGATGCATACCGGCGACATCGCCGTCATCGACCAGGAAGGTTATTGTAATATCGTCGGCCGCATCAAGGACATGGTGATCCGCGGCGGCGAAAACCTCTATCCCCGCGAGATCGAGGAATTCCTCTATCGTCATCCCAAGATTCAGGACGTGCAGATTTTCGGCGTCGCCGACGATCGCTATGGCGAGGAATTGTGCGCCTGGATCAGGACGCGGCCGGGCGAGACGCTCACCGCCGACGAGGTCCGCGCCTTCTGCCACGGCCAGATCGCCCACAACAAGATCCCGCGCTATGTCGAGTTCGTCGACGAATTCCCGATGACGGTGACGGGAAAGATTCAGAAGTTCGTCATGCGCGAACAGATGAGCAGCCTGCTCAACGTCGAAGAAGCGGTGACCGCATGAAATCCGAGAAGCTCATGACATGGATGTCCGTTGACGCCATGGCCGCATCGGTGGCGTTGCCAGAAGGTTATCGATTCGAACGTCTGGCCAGGCAGGACATTCCCGATCTGATTGCCTTCGTGACCACATGGTTTCCAGGAATCACGGTCGGCAGTGCGAGTTGTTACACACGCGAAGCGTTCTATGAATCGCAGACAACGTTGGCCGGTGAATCTGAAACAGACGTGCTCGTAATCGTCGTCAAACATGGCGAGAACATCGCAGCGGTGATTTGTGGCGAACGTAATCGAGAAGCACTGACGCTTTACGCGAGCCTAGCCATCGTCGCCGGCGAGCATCGCGGGGCTCAACTCGGGAAGACAGGCGTCGTGCTCATGGAGTTACTCGCGCGACACATGAACTTCGGTCTGATCTACGGCATGGCCACGCTCAAGGCGCCCTACATGCAATCGGCATTGGAAGAAGCGGGATGGCAATTGATCGGTATCACACCCGGCTACGATCTCGAGCTCATCGCTCCAGGTGTGGTGAAGCGCGTCTTCGAAGCTGTCTATGCCAAAGTGCTCGTGACCGAAGGCAATCTTCTGCTTCCCGACCGACGTAACCTGACTGCGAAGACGCGCGCATTCTTCGATTTCCTGTTCTCGGGCGCGGGTGAAAGCGTGATGTCAGACCCTGAATCGGCGTGAACACCCAACAACTCGATCGGATGATGGGTGTTCACGCAACGATGCGACTGGCCTATCAATGAACCTGTGCGGCCATCTTCGCCACAATGCTGTCCAGGCCCGCATGATAGATACCGCTCAGCGCGTCATCTGCGGCCTTTTCCTGACCTTGCACGGGCGTATAAGTCCCGCGCCAGATGATCGTGGATGAGCCTGCGCCTTTGGCGACGACCTTGATCGTCGATGAGTATTGACTCACTGGCAGCGGACTCGAGACGAAACTGTAGGTGTAGAAATGATCCTGATCACTGCGGGCAGTTTGCAGCTCGACGAATGTTGCAGTGCCATCTTTGGTGACGAGCGTGCGGGTCGGTGGCGTCTTGCCATCTTCACTGCACGTGCCGACGGGTGGCAACCAATCCTTGATCGCGCAGAACGGTCCGATGAACGACCAGACCTGCGAAGGCGTGCCCTGCACATCGACGGTGTGTGACACCGAGGCAGCAGATGCAATCGAACTCACGGCGCTGAGCACGACCAGCGCAGCGCTCATGAGCGCAGGGCGCGCAAGCGGTGCTGACTGGACCGAGCGATGAGTTGATGTTTTGAAATGAACGAGTGACATCACCAGATTCTCCTGAAGTAGTTGGGCCGCCGATGAGCTTCCCGTGAGGCTCAGAGTGTCGGGTTCAAGCAGTGACGGCTAGTTCAGGAAGTGAACTGGTGAAGTACAGATTCTGAACTAGGCGTTGCCATGAACCAGGCATACGCTGTCGAACCCCGTTCTCCATCTCAGGAGCAAGTGATGCAAGCTGGCTACAAGCAATTCTGTCCGGTGGCGATGGCAGCGGAAGTGCTGTGCACGCGATGGACGATCGTGTTGCTCCGCGAAATGATCGCAGGGTCAACACGCTTCAACGATCTGCGCCGCGGCATACCGCGCATGTCTCCTGCCCTGCTGTCCGAACGCCTCCGAGATTTAGAAAAGGCAGGCGTGATTGCACGCGTGAAAGCGCGTGGCGAGCCGGGTCTCTTCGAGTATCAACTCACGAAGGCGGGTCGCGATCTGCAGCCGGTGATCGAAGCCTTCGGCGTCTGGGGTCAACGTTGGGTTGAATCGAAGATGACGCTGCAGAACCTCGATCCACAATTGCTGATGTGGGATATGCGTCGCAACCTCAATCCGACACCCCTGCCCAAGCAGCGCAGCACGATTCAGTTTCTCTATCCCGAATTGCCTGCGGTTCAGCGCACCTGGTGGTTGATCGTGGTGCCCGACAAGACTGTGGATCTCTGTTCGGTCGATCCGGGTTTCGAGGTCGATCTCTATGTGTCCAGCACACTGCGAACGATGACGGCAATCTGGATGGGATTGGAGAACGTGCGCAAAGCCGTGCAAGCACGCGACCTGAAGCTGGTTGGTGACAAACATCTCGCAACTCACATGCAGTCGTGGTTGGGCCTGAGCCCATTCGCGAAGGAGAAGAAGCTGGTGGCCTGAGGTGACGGATTAAGTTCGCTTGAGCGAAGCGGAATCAGGATTCGGGTTGTCCACTTTCTCCAGTGCTGGCGCATACTCAGTGCCCCTAGGACGGAGATAACAACAATGAGCGCCACCGTTCTCGATGCTGCCGCTACCGTGCGCAGCGAAAGTCGATACTTCTATGTCTGGATGGCGATCGGCTTCGTGCTCGTCGCGTTCGGCGGGTTCGTGCCGACCTACTGGGCGCCCGTGATGGCAGGAAGCTTTCATGCTCCAACGATCATCCACATTCATGGAGCGTTGATGTTTTGCTGGACGCTCTTCTATCTGTCACAAACACTGCTCGTCGCTTCGGGTCGCACACCCGATCATCGATCGTGGGGACTGGCCGGTATTTCGCTCTTCACCCTGATCGCGTGCGCGATTCTCGTTGGCGAGATGACGGTGATCAAAAACAACGAAGCCTCAGGAACGGGCGATGCGGCGCGACACTTTGCCGCGGTGACCCTGTGCGCGTGGCCTCTGATGGTCGGATTGTTCACGCTGGCGATCGTCAATGTGCGACGCCCGCAGGTACACAAGCGATTGCTGGTGCTGCTGATGGCAGCAATGATGACGCCGGCGATTGCGCGCGTGTTCCTGACGTTCCTGGCTCCGCCGGGCGCAGCGAGCGGACCGCCACCGCCGTTTGTCTCGATTCCGCCCGCGTTGATCGCCGACCTATTCATCGTGGTCGCCATCGTTCGCGATTGGCGCACTCTCGGCCGGCCGCATCCTGTTTACGTCTATGGCGGCGTCATCGTGCTCGCTCAGCAATTGCTTACGGTTCCCTTCGCGGCGACCGCAACGTGGATGAGCTTGGCGCGCGCGTTCGAAAGTCTCGCGGGCTAGCACCGATCAGTTGACGGCCGGCTCTCTGATCGCTGACCTGACTGCGGGAGTGATCTGCTGAGGCAGCGGATCGACTGTGCGATAGAGCGCTCGTACGAAGTCCGACTGAGTGATGACGCCGACCAGGCGTTTATCAGCATCGATGATCGGAATGTGATGATGACCATCGTCGGAAAAGATCGGGACCAGATCGACGATATGACGATCATCGCTCGCGACTCGCACGTGTGAGGTCATGATCTGACCGACGACTTCCGGCTTCTTTGTGTGCACGGTGGTCGTTCGCTTCAAGAGCGCCTGCAGTTTGGCGCCGAGCGTTCCATGTGCTTCGATGTTCGCGTGGCGCATGAAGTCGGCGAGTGTGACGATTCCCAGAATGCGCATGTGCTTATCTACGACGGGCAATGCCTTGATCCGATGTCGACGCATCAGCAGCCACGATTCCTGCAGCGGTGTCGAATACTGTGCGGTGATCAGAGCGCTCGACATGATGTCGCGACAACGCAGTTCTCCCAACTGACGACGCATCGCATGCATCTCGGTGAGTCGCACGATGTCCTCTAGATCATCGCGACTGACATCGAGAATCTGGTTGTAGCGAGCGAGCACGGCGTCGAGATCACTGGAGTTGAACCGGCTTGCATCACGATCGACCTTTGCACGTTCCTGCAGTTGCACGTGAGGATATCGACGCCCAGTGGCCGAGTTGTAAGCGACGCCCGCGAACACCAGCAGAAGGCTGTTGGTCAGCGCGGGGAATATTGCGAATGCAGGATGTGTCGCATGACTCAGCACTGCGAACAGCGCCATCGCACCACCGGGTGGATGAAGCGATCGGGTAACAAGCATCAATGCAATTGCTCCGGCGACAGCGATCGACGCTGCAAGCGCTGGATCCCCGATCCATCGCGCACATGCGATGCCCACCAGTGCTGACAACGTGTTCCCGCCCACCACTGACCACGGCTGAGCCAGAGGACTCGCGGGCACCGCGAAGACGAGCACCGCGCTTGCGCCGAGCGGTGCAACGAGCCAGGGAAGAGCCATCGTTGGATCGACGAACAGCCGGCTCAGCACTGCTGTGATCGCGATGCCGACTGCGGCACCGACGATGCCACGCCACCGTTCGGTCGAATTGATCGCAAGCGCCGCGGGCAGGAAGGCACGCAGCCATTGACGCAGGCGCACATTGCCGGCGGAACTGGAATCACCCACGAATTGGACCTGCTCGATAAACGGCCCGCGATTGTGCCTATCCCCACCGGCCAACGCACGTGAGTCGTTCTCAGTCTCAGCTGAGCCGCTCCTCGACCAAGTCTAGCTCTCGCATCAACTGCCGCGATTTTTCATCGGAGATCCGTTTGCGACGCACGAGTTCATAGAGCGTCTCTCGTTCGGCTCTTAGGGCCGCGAGCCGCAGCTTGCGTTCGACAGAGTTTGCGCGACGCGCCCGCATCGCGTTTTCGCCTTTGAGATGTCCCTCGAGCCGGCGACGGTACGTCTCCATCACTCGAGTGGCAGCATCGGCGTAAATGTCGGCATCGCTGTGACCGCTCGCCATCTCATGGCTCGCTTCCTCCACCGCACGAATCGCCGCCTTTGCAGCCGTGGCTCGTGCGCGATCCAGCTCTTCATCCCCGGCCGATTCGGAAGGTAAATGCAGACCCTCGACCAGATGAGGCAACAACAGACTCGCCGCGGTCAAAGACAGAATGATGACCGCCGCCGCCAGAAAGATCGTGAGATCGCGCGCGGGAAAGGCCGATCCGTCCGCCAGAACGAGCGGTAACGTCAACACACCTGCCAACGTGATCGCGCCTCGCACTCCCGCGACCGACACCGCGGCGATCAGTCGCCAGCCAGGTCGGCGGGCCAGCGCTTCACCGCGACGCTGCGCAATGAAGTAAGTCACTCGCACCGATACCCACACCCATGCAAAGCGCAGCGCTGCGAGACCGAAGTTAATGGCAATGGCATATACAGCCAGCCACCAGGGATTCACATGATCTGACTGCTGCACGACTTCCAATGCACCGGAGAAAATAGAAGGCAACTGCTCCCCCAGCAAAACGAACATGATGCCGTTGAGCGCGAATTGCACGGTGTCCCAGACGGCAGTGCGTTGCACGCGCGTACTCGCGAGCGCTCGCCCGCTCAGCTCCGCATAGCTCATCGTGATCCCCGCGGCGACGGCGGCGAGAATCCCGGAGCCCCCAAACTGTTCGGCCAGTTCGTACGCCGCGAATGGAATCAGCAGGCTGACGAGCACCTGCGAGCCCGAGTCTTCGCCAAGCTTTCGTGCGAGCCATGCTTTCGCCGCCATCACCAACAGCGTCAGCGCAACTCCAACGAATATTCCCAGCACCAGGAGCTTTGCGAACGTAAGCGTCGCTGCAGGAAGCGAGAACACGCCAGTCATGGCTGCTGCGACTGCAAACCGAAAACACACGAGACCCGATGCATCGTTGAGCAACGACTCGCCTTCGAGCACATGCATGACTCGGGGTGGAATCGCAATGCGTGCACTGATGGCCGAGACGGCAACAGGATCCGTCGGCGAAACGATGGCCGCCAGTGCGAAAGCCACCGCATAGGGTATCGCCGGAATGAGCCAGTGAATGAACAGTCCCATGCCGAGGACCGTGAAGATCACCAGACCGAAAGCGAGCTCGAGGATCATGCCGCGATCGCGTAGCAAGCCGTCTTTCGGAATGCGCCATCCATCCAGGAACAGCAGCGGCGGCAGAAAAAGAAAAAAGAAGACTTCAGGATCGAGCTCGACCCGATGATCAGATCCCGCAGCGATTGCGGCGCCAAGCGCGATCTGCACGAGCGGCGTCGGTATCGCAAGCGGAATGGCCCTTACCAGCACGCCGCTCGCGACAACCGCTGTGAGCATGAACAGGATGACGCCGATAGTTCCCATGATCGTTCGCAGGTTGAAGTGCCGTGAACGACACGGGCGGCATTCTATCGGGCTCTAACAGTCATCGGCGCGATGATATGAATCCGCCGTTTCGAATGTGCCAGGCCTGCCACCTCAGTCGATCACGAGACGGGGAAGACGGAAAACATCGGCATCCTCGTAGAAGCTGACATTCTCGTTCGCCTTACACCAGCCGGGCACACCCAGAACCGGCATCGGGAGGAACGGCTTCGCACTCAGACGCTCCTGGGTCAGGCTCGAGGCAAGCGAAGCGTCGGTGAGTTCGTCGATCAGCCAGACGTGAGCCGTGATCGACTTTCTCGGCTGCATCAGTTTTTCCATCAATGCATGACCGAACAGCCCCAGCCGGCTCAAGTCCCAGCTGGAGCGTTGATGGACGAACAAAGACATCCAGTCTCGGCGCCGCAGAGCATCGACCAACTCTGCAGGCGCCAGCAGCACAGCAGCGTTCTCATCGAACAGCGTGAGTGCGTCACGCAAGGCACCGCGTGGGCCCGATGTGCCATGCATCGCTATCTGTTGCGCCTGCAGCTCATTCAAGCGACGTTTGGTCTTTGGGTACGTGAGCCACATCACTCCGTTGAAGAAGTCATGGAGATTGTCACGCGTTGGAATACACGCCGTGCGCGCGATGAACCCTTCATAGGATTCGTCCCTCGGCAATCTGGAGTGATCAACGAACTCCACATGTGCATCATTCGCATCGCGCGCAGCATTCAGCGAAGCGGCAATGGACAGCGATTCACCCGCATCGAGTACACGTCGAACGACTGGAAGCAGCGGTACCAACCACGGCGGCGGGTCCTTCAGAGCGGCGGACAGAGGAACAAACGTTGCGATCATCAATGCTGCTGAGCCATTTGTCGGTTCGATTACGACGTCGTGCAGGATAGTCGATCACGCGATCCAGCCAAGGTCCTTTGCTGGAAGCTGCATCTCGGGTTTTTTGTTCACACGTACTCAGACGAGACGCACGCCGTTGTTGAAACAACGCGCATGATTGCTCGCACGGCGCGGATGAGTCACGCATTGCGGCTTTGCATGGAACTCATGTCGCAATGACCCATTGAAACAGACGTCTGTTCCAACTCAAGGTGATGGAGAGTTTATGGCCACCGTTGTTCACGAGCGCTTCGATGTAGCTCCGCTATCCGGATTCAGAATCTCCTGGGGCGGTATCTGGGCAGGCGTTCTCACCGTCATGGGGACGTTGCTCTTTCTGACCACACTGGGTGTCGCGATCGGTATCTCGGCAGCAGAGCCGGGTCAGACAGACGCAGGCACATTGGGTGTCGGCGCTGCGATCTGGAGTGGCCTGTCGCTGTTGATAGCGTTGTTCGTAGGCGGAATGGCCGCGACTCGACTGGGAATGGTGTTCGACCGAGCAGCGGGAGCATTCGAAGGCGCACTCGTCTGGGTCCTGAGTTTCCTCATTGTCTTGTGGCTTGCGAGCAGTGGCGTGCAGCTCGTGGCAAGCGGCATTTCAAGTCTCTTCAGCGGCATCGGTCAGACCGTCGGCGCCGCCGCCGGTGGAATGGGCGATCTCTCCAGCGGCAATCCGCAGCAGATCATGAGCAGGCTGAACGATCCGCAGACCGCTCGCATGATCGCTTCTGCGACTGGCATGCCCGAGCAGGAAGTACGTGATCGATTGGCCGACGTGTCACGGAGAGTGGAAGCAGCACGCGACAATCCGCAACAGGCGGCTGAAGAAGTTCGCCAGGGAACATCGGAAATGATGCAGCGGGCCAAGCAACAATTGCCGGCGATTGCCGAAAGGGCGCAGGACGGTGCGACCAAAGCCGCATGGATCACTTTCGCGGCCATGCTGGTTTCTCTGATCGCTGCGATTGCGGGATCAATGCTCGGTCGTAAAAGAGTCGTTGAGACGCTCGCACATTCAGACGTGCAGTCAGAGATTGCGCGCGCTGAAGTCAGACGCTGAAAATGTTTGCGGGGCGACTCATCCGCGTCGCCCCGCTCTCGGGAGGTTCCAGGCACCTCCGCGCGGCGATAAAAAGAATAGAACAGCTGCGAACGCTGCTGACGGCCTCGATCGTCAGGTAAGCTGACTCTCACACCCTGCTTGCCCGTCACCATGCCAATCGGCGTAGCGATGGACGAGCGACGCTGCGGGAGCCACGGATGAGAAGACGAACACTGCTGCAAGCCGGCATCGGCGCGACGCTGGCTCCTGCATTCGCCAACGCCGCGCGGATGGACGCGAAAGACAAAGATCAGCGCGAACAGTTGTACGGCCTTCTCGGCAAGTTGCCTGCGCGGGATCGAAAAGTGAGCGCGCAGCTCGTCAGCACCGAGGATCGTGGCGCATACATCCTGGAAAAACTCGTGCTGGATCTCAACGGCATCGAATCCGCTCCCGCTTATTTCGCGAAGCCAAAAGACAAGTCAGGGCGTCTTCCGACGGTTCTGTTCAATCACTCACATGGGGGTGGTTACACCATCGGCAAGAACGAGTTCATCGCCGGTCGCGAGTACATGACTACACCGCCGTATGCGGAGTTTCTGACCTCGCTCGGCTACAACGCCCTGTGCTTCGATACCTGGATGTTCGGCGAACGCGCGACTCGAACCGAGCTCGACACGTTCAAGGACATGCTGTGGCATGGGCGCGTGGTCTGGGGAATGATGGTCTACGATTCTCTGAAAGCTGTGGATTATCTGGTTACGCGCAAGGACGTCGACACACAAAGGTTAGGCACGTTGGGTATGTCGATGGGCAGCTCCACTGCTCAGTGGGTCGGTGCGCTCGATCCACGACTGAAAGTGATCGTCGATATCTGCTGCCTCACCGACTGGCACACCTTGCTCGAGGTGAACGGGCTGCAGTATCACGGCATCTATTACTACGTCCCGGATCTGCTCAACCATTTCACCGCCTCCCAGATGAACGCGTTGATCGCGCCGCGTCCTCACCTTTCGTTGGCTGGCAATCAGGACAACCTCACTCCCGTTGCCGGCCTGGAAAAAATCGATGGTGAACTGAAGAAGGCGTACGCCGCAGCGGGGCATCCTGAAAACTGGAAGCTGCTGCGATACGAAGGTGCGCATCTCGAGACACCCGTCATGCGCGAAGAAATCCGCAAGTGGTTGCTCGAGAAGCTCTGAAGTCGATTTCACGAGATCGGTTGAATTCCGCGGCCGCTGCCGCATCTAAACTTCTTTCGCACTCAACCGGAGCCGACCTTGAATCCACAAACATTCGACCGTAAGGATCGGCCTCAGCTCGAGGGTCCGCGCCCGGGCTTTGGGGCTGTGATGCAGAGCGCAATCACAAAAGTAGCCGCGGTGGCAGTCGGCGCGCTGATGCTTGCGGGTGCTATCGCTGTGTCGATCGTGGTGTTCGCAGGCGTGCTCGTTGCGGTGGTCGGCGTTGGGCTTTATGTGTGGTGGAAAGTGCGCAAGATCCGCAAACAGATCGAGGCGCAGCAGAGCGATCCATCACCTCGCTGGCATGGAAACGTGATCGAGGGTGAAGTCATTCGCGAACATCGCAATGACGGATCTGCACGGCGCTGAAACCAGGTAGCCGCCAATAGCCTTTCGTTACGGCCTGCGCAACGACATCTCGCT
>JBJMWN010000076.1:0-7148 GCA_045810085.1 Povalibacter sp.
GTTGAGCATTGGTCAATCGAGAGGTCAGATGCTCAATGTCCGCGACGGGCTGGCCATTCCGACGCAGAAGCTCGAGGAGCGCGTCTCGAACACTCGTTGTCACGCGCTCGATACGAGGTGCGCACACCGCGCCAGCCGCAGTCAGCTTCATGCCGGTACTTTCACGTGTGAACAGTGTCAGCCCGAAATAGTTCTCAACTTTCGCAATGGCCTGCGTCACCGCGGGTTGACTGATATGGAATCGACGGGCCACCTCACTGAGGGTGCCGAGTCGGGCCACTTCATGACACAAGTTCAGATGACGGAGGCTGGGAGTCACGTTGCAACTTCGATGAAGGTAAATTCCTTCGGTGCCGGACACACTAGCATTTGCTTATACCGCGGTCGATTTTCGAATTGGCCTGAGCGAGATCATGGGGCGCACAATGCGGTGCCGGTCTGGAGGCCATCAGGAGCTGGAATGTCGCTCGTCGTACAGCAGATAGCGCGGGTCGAATCCCCGATTGTTCAGGCGCTCGCGAATTCAGGCGTCGCCACGGCGCACGAAGCCCAGAATCGCACTGGCCTTATGGCCCCGTACATGCGCCCTATCTATTCGGGCGCGCGCATTGCCGGCAACGCTGTGACGGTCAGCATTCCTCCCGGCGACAACTGGATGATTCATGTCGCGGTCGAACAATGCCGCGAAGGCGACATCCTGGTTGTGGCTCCAACGTCTGCCAGTAACACAGGCTATTTCGGCGATCTTCTCGCCTGCTCACTCGTCGCACATGGCGTTCGAGGGCTTGTGATTGAGGCCGGAGTGCGAGACGTGCGCGATCTGACTGCGATGCAATTTCCTGTGTGGTCGCGCGCGATCAGTGCTCAAGGCACCGTGAAGGAAACCTTAGGCAGCGTCAACGTACCCGTCGTGTGCGCGGGCGCGCTCGTGCGACCTGGCGATGTGATCATTGCGGATGATGACGGCGTGTGCGTAGTCCCTCACGAGAAGGCAGCGGAAGTAGCAAAGCAATGCGCCGCACGCGAACAGAAAGAAGCCACGGTGCGAGCAAGACTGAAAGCAGGAGAACTGGGCCTCGACATCTATGGCATGCGAGAGAAGCTCGCAGCCAAGGGATTGAAGTACCAGTAAGCAGGATTCGACGATGCTCACTGCAATCCCCTGCACTCTCATGCGAGGCGGCACTTCCAAGGGCCTCTTCTTCCACGAGCGTGATCTGCCGAGCGATCGCGAACTTCGGGATCGAGTCCTGCTTGCCGCGATGGGATCTCCCGATGCTCGACAAATCGACGGTGTCGGCGGCGCGCATCCACTGACCAGCAAAGTCGCCGTCATTCGGAAGTCCATCACGCCGAATGCCGACGTCGATTACCTGTTCCTTCAAGTGGTAGTCGACAAAGCGGAAGTGAGCGACAGCCAGAATTGCGGAAACATTCTTGCAGGCGTGGGGCCATGGGCGATCGATCAAGGCTTGGTCCCGGTCACCGGCGACACGACGCCGGTACGGATAAATATGGTGAACACCCAGACCATCGCGGTCGCGCACGTCGCCACACCGAACGGTGCTGTCGAGTACGAGGGTGATGCACGCATTGACGGCGTGCCGGGCACAGCCGCACCAGTTCGCCTCGAGTTTCTCGACATCGCCGGATCAAGCTGCGGATCCCTGCTTCCCACCGGCCGTGCGCGTGATCGCATCGATGGCATCGAAGTCACCTGCATCGATAACGGCATGCCAGTCGTACTCCTGCACGCGCATGACTTTGGCCTGGCCGGAGATGAGTCGCCCGAACAGCTTGAGTCCAATATCGAACTCAAGAAGCGCATCGAGCAGATTCGGCTTGCGCTCGGCGGCCCGATGAATCTGGGTGATGTGCTCAAGAAGACTGTGCCCAAGATGTGCCTGATCAGCGCCGCACGAAACGGCGGCTCCATCGCGACACGAACGTTCATCCCACATCGCGTTCACGAGTCGATCGGCGTGCTCGGTGCGGTGAGCGTTGCAACGGCGTGTGCGCTGCCAGGGTCGATCGCCGCTGATGTCGTGCAAGTAGATGGCATAAAGGCCGAACAGCGAATCGAGGTCGAGCATCCGACCGGCTTTTTCACCGTCGATTTGGAGCTACTTCGTGATGGCGACTCCGTGACGGTGCAGCGCTCCGCCCTCTTACGGACCAGCCGCTTGCTCATGCGCGGAGAAGTGTTCGTGCCCGGCAAGGTCTGGACGCGATGAGAATTTCATTGAGGAATGACCGATGCTGATCATCGATTGTCATGGACACTACACGACGGCGCCTGCGCCACATCAGAAATTCCGCGACCAGCAAGTCGCGAAGATCGGGAACCCGGATGCGCCAACGCCGCAGCGCCCGCGCATCAGTGACGATGAGATTCGCGAGAGCATCGAAACCAATCATCTGAAGCTCCAGCGCGAGCGTGGCGCCGACATCACGCTGTTCTCTCCCCGTGCCTCTGCGATGGGACATCACGTGGGCGATGAAGCTGTCTCGCAGGCCTGGTCGGAAAGCTGCAACGATCTGATCAAGCGCGTCATCGATCTCTATCCCGAGAACTTCGTTGGCGTGTGCCAGCTACCGCAATCACCTGGCGCCTCGATTGCAGGATCCGTTAGTGAGCTGCAACGATGCGTGGACGAACTCGGCTTTGTGGGTTGCAATCTGAATCCCGATCCGTCAGGTGGTCACTGGCGATCGCCGCCTCTCACAGATCGCTATTGGTATCCGATTTACGAAAAGATGGTGGAGCTCGATGTACCGGCGATGGTCCACGTGTCTGCCTCGTGTAATCCCAACTTTCACGCAACCGGTGCCCACTACATCAATGCAGACACCACGGCTTTCATGCAATTCATCGAAGGCGATCTGTTCCGCGACTTTCCGAAGCTGCGTTTCATCATCCCGCACGGTGGCGGCGCGGTGCCCTATCACTGGGGCCGCTATCGAGGACTGTCCGACATGTTGAAGCGTCCGCCGCTGGTGCAGCACGTAATGGGTAACGTGTTCTTCGACACCTGCGTCTATCATCAGCCGGGTATCGATCTGCTCGCCAAGGTGATCGATGTAAACAACATCCTGTTCGGTTCTGAAATGGTCGGTGCTGTTCGCGGCATTGACCCACAGACGGGTCAATACTTCGACGACACGAAGCGCTACATCGATGCGCTCGACATCCCGCAGGCAGACAAGCATCGAATCTTTGAGTTGAATGCTCGACGCGTTTATCCGCGTCTCGACAGTCAGCTTCGCGCGAGGGGTTTGTAGCGATGGCCGCAAACCGATTCACCATGGACGCGGACTGGTTGGTCTTTCATCCGAATCCATCACGCCCCAGCTTTCGTGCACCCCCCGGAGCGGTCGATGCGCATTGTCATGTGTTCGGACCGGGCGATGTGTTTCCGTACGCGCCCGAGCGCAAGTACACGCCCTGCGATGCGCCGAAGGAAAAACTGTGGGAGCTGCGCGATTTCCTGGGATTCGAACGCAATGTGATCGTGCAGGCAACCTGTCATGGCGCCGACAATCGCGCTCTGGTCGATGCTTTGCAGAACTCGAATGACCGCGCACGCGGCGTCGCGACGGTACGGCAAACCGTCACCGATGCAGAACTTGAGTCACTGCATGCAGCAGGCGTGCGCGGCGTGCGCTTCAACTTCGTCAAGCGCCTCGTCGATACGACACCACCGGATGTACTGCTCGAGATCGCACATCGGATCAAGCCACTCGGCTGGCATGTCGTCATCTACTTCGAAGCGCAGGATCTGCCTGAGCTGTACGACTTCTTCACGGCGCTGCCCACGACAGTCGTCGTCGATCACATGGGCCGACCCGATGTGAGCCAGCCTGTCGACGGTCCCCAGTTCGAAAGATTCATCCGGCTAATGAGCGAGTGCGAAAACTTTTGGTCTAAAGTCAGTTGCCCGGAGCGTCTATCGCGCCTGGGACCACCCTCCTATTCAGACGTGATTCCTTTCGCACGACGCATCGTGGAGACGTTTCCCGACCGCGTACTCTGGGGAACCGACTGGCCGCATCCGAACATGAAATCGCACATGCCCGATGATGGACAGCTGGTCGATTTCATTCCGCAGATCGCCCCATCTCCAGAGCTTCAGCACAAACTGCTGGTGGCGAATCCGATGCGGCTCTACTGGGCAGACTAGACGCGTGTTGAAGATTGCACGTGAAGTTGCACGACAGTGATTCCACCACTGACCCACCGGCTTGCGTCGGAAGTTCTTTTCGCAACGCTCAAAAACATGGATGTTTTTGTGCGAGCCTACACGGACGTATTCACGGCGTTTGCGAAAAGCACTTGCGGCGCGAGCCGGTGCGCACTGGCACAAACTCGCCAGCCGACTTCTGAAAAAGTTTGAGAAAAGCCAAACCGCAAGAGCACAAATCACATGGCACTCGACAAACCCTACAAAGACATTCCCGGCACAACGATCTTCGATGCGGAGCAAGCGCGTCGCGGCTATCACCTCAATCAGTTTTGCATGTCGCTGATGAAGGCTGAGAACCGCGAACGATTCAAGGCGAACGAACGCGCGTACCTCGATGAGTGGCCGATGTCTGAAGAACAGAAGCAAGCGGTGATGGCGCGCGATCTCAATCGCTGCATCTCACTTGGCGGCAACATCTACTTCCTCGCAAAAATCGGCGCCACTGACGGTCGCAGCTTCCAGTTCATGGCGGCGAGCATGACCGGCATGACCCAGGAGGAGTACGCCAAGATGATGTTGGGCGGTGGTCGCTCGGCCAAGAGCAGCAAGACGGATGACGAGAAACAATAATGGCCAAGATCACAGCAAGTGTTTACACCTCTCACGTGCCCGCGATCGGCGCGGCGCTCGATCTCGGCAAAAGTGCAGAACCGTATTGGCAACCAATCTTCGCGGGCTACGAGCCATCGAAGGCCTGGCTGAGGCAGAACACGCCGGACCTCATTTTCCTGGTCTACAACGACCACGCGACCGCGTTCAGCCTCGACATGATTCCGACATTCGCGATCGGCTGTGCTGAGTTATATGCACCCGCCGATGAAGGCTGGGGTCCGAGACCGGTACCTGTCGTGCAAGGACATCCCGAACTCGCCTCGCACATCGCACATTCGGTCATTCAAGATGATTTCGATCTGACCATCATCAATCGGATGGACGTCGATCATGGACTGACCGTGCCGCTCTCGTTGATGTGTGGCCAACCGCAGGCGTGGCCCTGCCCTGTCATTCCGTTCGCAGTGAACGTTGTTCAGTACCCCGTTCCCTCGGGCCGTCGATGCTTCAATCTCGGCCGAGCGATTCGCAAGGCGATCGAGCTTTATGACGAACCGTTGAAGGTGCAGATCTGGGGAACGGGTGGCATGAGCCACCAATTGCAGGGGCCGCGCGCCGGTCTCATCAATCGTGAATGGGACAATGCGTTTCTAGATCGGTTGATTGCGGATCCGGAAGGCCTGGCTGGCATGCCACACATCGACTACGTGCGCGAGGCAGGTTCCGAAGGCATCGAGCTTGTGATGTGGCTGATTGCTCGCGGAGCAATGAGTGACGCACCGCCGCGCGTTGCTCATCGTTTCTATCATGTGCCTGCGAGCAACACCGCCGTGGGCCATTTGATTCTGGAGAATCGCTGATGAGCGTCACACGTGTCGCGCTGGCAGGTGCTGGTGCATTCGGCATCAAACACATCGAAGCACTGCAGAAGATCGAGGGTGCGCAAGTCGTCTCGCTGATCGGCCGGGAGCTCGATAAGACACGCGAAGTTGCCAGCAAGTTCGGAATCGCACACGTCACGACCGAACTGGAAGAGTCACTCGCTCGCAGCGATGTCGATGCAGTGATCCTCTGCACGCCGACGCAGATGCACGCGGAGCAGGGTCTTGCATGCATGCGCGCCGGCAAGCATGTGCAGATCGAAATACCCCTTGCAGATCGTTGGGCCGACGCGCAGGCCGTTGCGCGATTGCAGAAAGAAACCGGCCTTGTCTGCATGGTGGGTCATACGCGGCGTTTCAATCCTTCGCATCAATGGATTCATCGAAAGATTGTCGCGGGCGAGCTCAAACTCCAACACATGGACGTTCAGACTTTCTTCTTTCGTCGCACCAATACGAATGCGCTTGGGCAGCCACGCTCCTGGACTGATCATCTGCTCTGGCATCACGCGGCCCACACAGTCGATCTATTTCGCTATCAGACGGGCGAAGACATTGTCGCAGCGCATGCCATGCAAGGCCCCAAGCATCCGCAACTCGGCATCGCGATGGATATGTCGATACAGATGAAGTCGCGCTCAGGTGCGCTGTGCACGCTTGCGCTCTCGTTCAACAACGACGGACCGCTCGGCACTTTCTTCCGCTACATCTGCGACAACGGCACCTACATCGCGCGTTACGACGATCTGCTCACCGGCCGCGATCAACCTGTGGATGTCTCGAAAGTCGATGTGTCGATGAACGGCATCGAGCTGCAGGATCGCGAATTCCTCGCCGCCATCCGAGAAGGCCGCGAACCGAACGCGAGCGTGCATCAAGTGTTGCCGTGTTATCACACGCTGCATGATCTCGAACTGAGCCTTGCAGCCGGCTGAACGATGAGTGGCGATCCGCATCATCGTCGGCTTCTTGCCGAGCGAGAACTGTTCGGAATCGGCCTGGGCTGCATGAATCTCAGCCATGCCTATGGTGTGCCGCCCTCGCCGCAAGAAGCTCGATCTCTACTGGAAGCGGCGCTCGATCTGGGCATCGATCATTTCGACACCGCTGCGCTGTACGGCTTCGGCCGCAACGAAGAACTGCTCGGTGAAGTTCTTGCGCCGGTTCGCGAGCGGGTGTTTCTGGCCAGCAAGTGCGGCATAACCGGCGTCGATGGAAAACGAGTAATTGACGGCAGGCCTGAGATTCTCAGGTGGACTTGCGAAGAGGCATTGCGGCGTCTGCGCACGGACCGCATCGATCTCTACTATCTGCATCGCTGGGATAAGCGCGTACCGATCGAGGACAGCATCGGTGCGCTCGCAGATCTCGTAAGCGCCGGCTCGATCAGGGCAATCGGTCTATCTGAGGTTTCGGCGAACACATTGCGACGCGCCCACGCGGTGTATCCAATCTCAGCGGTGCAGAGTGA
>JBJMWN010000077.1:0-4243 GCA_045810085.1 Povalibacter sp.
GGACTGCGATCAGCAGCACAAGGCTGCGTAGCAGTAACTCGACGTGGTGTGCGCGTCGAGCGTTTTTGAACAACAACGGAAATGGGAGGAGTTATGCGATCTGTCGTAGGAGTGAGCTTGCCTGGATTCAGCTTGGTGGGCCTGTTGCTCGGAAACGCTGCGCTTGCTGACATGGGACCGATCGGCGGCGCGATCGGCGAGACCAAGCCGATCATCGACACACGATTGCGATTCGAGGGTGTCGATCAGGATCCGATGGCTGAAGAAGCGGAAGCGATGACGCTTCGCGCCCGTCTTGGTTTCGAAACGGGCAAGGCTTGGGAGACCTCACTATTGGCCGAAGGTGAATTCGTTTGGCCGCTCAAAGATGATTACAACAGCACGACCAACGGTCACACGCTCTATCCCACAGTCGCTGATCCGGAAAGCTACGAGTTCAATCGTCTGCAACTCGCGAACACGAGTTTGCCGCAGACGACCCTTACGCTGGGTCGACAGCGCATTACGCTCGATGATCAGCGGTTCGTCGGCAATGTCGGATGGCGCCAGAACGAACAGACGTTTGATGCTTTTCGGGTGGTCAACAAAACCGTGCCCAACGTCACTTTCGATGTGACCTATCTCAATCAGGTGAATCGCGTGTTCGGCAAGGAGTCGCCACAGGGCCGTTATGAAGGTGACAGTTTTCTCGGCAACGTCTCGTATCAGTTTCCGATTGGGAAACTCACTGGCTTCGGCTATTGGCTCGAATTCGATCCCATCGCGAAGGTGCCGGCCGCAGTGCGAGACTCTTCCGAAACGTTCGGGCTGCGTTTCGCAGGAGAACGTCCGCTCTCAAAGTTCAAGGTGGCCTATGCGGCGTCTTATGCGACGCAGCAGCAGTACAGCGACAACCCGCTCAACTTCGATAACGATTACTACTTGCTCGAGCTTACGGGCACCTATCGCCAGTATTCGCTCGGGCTGGGACTCGAGACGCTCGAAGGCAACGGCGTAAAGGGCTTCACCACGCCGCTCGCCACGTTGCACAAGTTTCAAGGCTGGGCCGATAAGTTTCTGGCCACTCCGCCGAACGGCATCGAAGATCGCTACGTCAATGCAGGCGTGCTACTCAAAGGGGTCGGCGCACTCGACACGCTCGGCGCTCAAGTGAGCTATCACGACTATCAGGCCGAGCACATCTCGATGAACTACGGTTCAGAGTTCGACGTGCAAGTGCAGGCGAAGTGGCATCGATTCCTCGGCACGTTGAAGTACGGCGACTACCAGGCTGACCGCTTGTTCACGGACACCACGAAGTTCTGGGTTCAGCTGGAATACGTTTGGTGAGAAAGACTCGGGAGTAACCACAAAGAACACAAAGGAACACAAACCAGAGGCCGACGACCGAGTGTGCGGTTGGAGGCTTGCAGATTGAGCTGCTGTCTTCCGCTTTGTGATCTTTGTGTTCTCTGTGGTTACTCCCGCTCCTACTCTTCTTTCTTCAGCTTCTGCGGCTTGATTTTGCAGCCGTACACCGTGGGCTCGGACTGGCAGATGTCCGGTAGCCCATGATCCTGCCAGAACGGTAGCAGGCCTTCGGCGCTCACAATTTCTTCGAAACGCGGGCTTTGCCGCAAGAAGTCAGTTCGAGGCAGCCATAGCACTCGCAGCGGCACGGCCTCTTTCTGCTTGTGAAGTCGCAGCATTCGATTGAAAACGAAATCCGACTGGCGCAGAGCGGTGCCGCACACGACTTCGGTGACTGCATCGATGCTGTGGTCGCTGGCCGCACGCGTGATTGCCTGCAGCGCTTGCGATGTCTGGCGTTTGTCTTGTGCCGCGCGCATCAGGGGTTCGATCCAGGGGGTCGACTTGCGAGTGCTGTTCACATTCTGCAATCGTTCCTGTGCGCTGCGCAGATCGCCGGCCAGGATTGCATCGAGCGCCTCGACCTGCGCCGCAGCCAGCGACTTCGCGCCTCCGTCGGGCGCGTCTGTTGTCAGCGTCGCGCCGGCGGATAACTGTGCATAGCTGAGGCATTCAGCAGCGCCGATGCTGCCCGGCTGCAGTCTCACTGCCCGTTGTGCCAGCGGCAAAGCGGTTGACGCATGACCTACGTCGATCATGAGACAGGCAAGGCCTTCGAGCGCGGCTGACGCATTGGGATCTGTCTCGAGCGCTGTCTTGAAATGCTCCATCGCGGCAACCCACTCACCCCGGCGAAGTTGGACCAGCCCGAGTGCACTGTGTGCGTCGCTCAGCGAGGGGTCGAGGCCGAGCGCATGTTCGGCAGTGGATTCGGCGAGTTGCGTCAGCGATGCTTCATCTTCGCCGCCGAGGTTCAGATACGCGATCGCGAGCAGAGACCAGGCACGCGAAAAACGCGGATGCCGACGAGTGAGATTCTCGAGCCGATCGATGTTCTCAGTGTTTGCCGCTGCGATCGGACGAGTGAAACCGGATCCATTACTGCCGAGGAGTTCCTGCTCACTGCGCACGAAGTTTTCGTACGCTCCTGCATCTTCAGTTCCGAGATAAGACGACCAGTCCTCCGTCTTGTGTGCCGCGCCGAGAAATCCCGGCAGAACTGCGGCGAATGCGCGCATCGTTGCAAGCTCGTCGGATTCGAGCTGGATCGATTGTTCGCGCTCGACCTTGCCATCGGGGGCAATGAGTTTGAGAGAGGCGCTACTCGGCAACTCTTGAGCGAGTTCAACGCGGACCGTGTAAGCAGGACTGCCGGAGGACGCGATGGACGCAACGCGCATGCGGCCGCGAATGAGCAGATTTCGCAGCTCTCGCTCCAGCCAGGAAAGTTCGGTACTCGCAGCAGCGCTGGTCACTTCAACGAGCAGCGGCTTCGATGCATGAAACTGATCCCGCGCGGTGACCGCTGTCTGCTCGACTGGCGGCGACTCTTGCGGTGAGCAGCTGCGCAACGTCAGCCACGCGGCGAACATTGCGAGCGCAATCAGACCTGCAACACGCCATTGATTCATGCCGCGAAGGTTGCCCACGGACCAGGCCTCGCGCAAGCTGTCGTTTCATCTTCCAGTCTGCATGGTCCTCGTCATGTCCGAACGTCCCAATCTTTATCTTCTGCGCGCAGCAGACATCGCCGCGCGCTCACAAACCTTTTCCCACCCCTGGAATCCGCTGTCAGAGATCGCGGGCTACCAGCTGGCAAAGTCGACCGGATTGAGACGCCTGGGGGTGAACCTCGCGCGAGTTGCGCCGGGCAAGGAATCGTTCGTCTATCACTCGCATTGGCAGGAAGAAGAGTGGATCTACATCCTCGAAGGCCGCGGCATCGCTCGCATCGATGACAGCGAATACGAGGTTGGGCCAGGTGACTTCATGGCGTTTCCCACACCCGGCGTTGCGCATCACCTGCGTAATCCGTTTGAGGCCGAGCTTGTCTATCTGATGGGCGGCGAGAATCGCGAGATGGACGTTGCCGACTTCCCGGATCTGGGCAAGCGCATGTTCCGTCATCCGAAGGGGCTGGAGATCTACGATCTGAAGGATGGAAAACCGTTTGGGCCTTTGGACGAAACCTAAACCTTCATATGCCCAACGAAGCGTTCAGCAGCAACGCGCGTTGATGTCTGTGACGTCAACGGTAAGATTCCGCGGGTTCGAGCGGAGCTCGGTTCGAAGTAGCTATTCGTTCGGCTAAAGCCGACCCACAAGGACTCCTACTGAGGTCCGACTTTGAGTTGGACGTATCTGCTACACCTTGCGAACAAGGTCAGCTGATCAGTCAGTCGGATCGTGCTCAATGCCAGCGATTGCCGCCTTGATCTTGAACCATCGCGAGTTGATCCCGGCGAGACAGTCCCTGAAAGGTTGAACCACGCACGAACACTTTCGCCTGGCTGTCCGCTTCGAACGAACCCGAGGCGCCTTCGATGTAACTGTTCGTGATATGCACGGTGCCGTCATGCACGACGATGCCGGTGCCGGAAGCAACGATGTTGCTGTTGGTGATGTAGAGCTCGCAGCCACCGCGGACCGTGATCGCATCGCCGTCGACGTTGATGTTGCGACCATCGAAATGCAGCATGCGTGGGCCTTCGCAGATGATCGGATCTGCTGACTTCGCGGCTTGTGCATCCCCAGCTGCGTTCGAACCTTTCCCGGCTGACACGACGCTGATACCTGGACCGCTGATCTTCAGTTGCCCACCGCTGCGATCGATGGTGTATGGCTTTGCTGGTTCGGCCGGACGCGCAGGTTCCGAGGCAGCTGTTTGCGATTC